>CAYOON010000019.1:3873-13913 GCA_964405595.1 uncultured Lachnospiraceae bacterium
TTGAGCAGGCTTTTCACCCAATCGAAGAAAACAGTCTCGAGGATCAGCACCAACAGAGCGATACTCAAGATAAGCAGCAACACCAAAGCGACATAATGCGACTTTTTCAGATAGAGCTTCGGTTGAGATTTTGCGATCAGACCGAATGGCTTAATTGCCGGAACGATCGCGGAAAGGACAATCATCAGAATCAGACATTCGGGAGCCAACAAAAGCAGATTTTTGAAAATCGTCAGCGTAAGGCTGTAAACTGTATACACCTTATCCTCATAGAAAATCTGATAGTAAGGGATCATAATCAGCGGATTCAGGATAAAATTACAGCCAACCACTACAGCGATCCGCGAGAGGATAACCCGCAGACCCGACAGTTTTGCTCTGTAGAGAAACAGTCCAAACAGAAAGCTGCCCAGCATCTCCACAAAGATGAATGGGAAAAAGTAAGCTCCCTTTGTTGGAAAAAGGATACAACTGAGCGTATCACTGACCGCTCCCGAAAGCGCGCCTACCACCGGACCGTAGATCATACAACCGGCAGCGTTAATCCAAAAGGACAGCTTGATCTCCAGCACGTTGTTGGGCAGAATCGGGATCGCAAGGGGATTCAGCGCAACTCTGGCGGCGATCACCACGGCGGCAAGCATGAGCATTCGGATGTCCTTTAGCTCCAAACAGGCAAGCCGCCAGTATTCGGCATGAAACGGGGTTTTGAACAGCGTCTCGCTGTCCCTTTTTCGGATTATTGACATAAAAAATACCTCCTCCTACAGTGTCCGCAAAAAATTTGCCACATCAAGGAAGAGACATCCTTATATGTAACAGCGGGATGCAGAGTCGCAACCGCAACGGTTTCCCGCTTTCGTCCGCCCGACAACTCCCCGTCCGGGCAGCACTTAACGCTGTGACTCTTACTCTGTAAGTGGTTTCAGTATAGCATATTTTTCCCGCTTTGTCAAGGCTTTCGGCGAAGTTTGCGGGATTTCGGCAGATCCGCTCATTTTAGTTGGAATCCGCCTGCTTTTTTGTGCGGATATTCCACTTTCCACTTGACAAACGTCCGAAAGTCGGCTATAATAGGGGTTGTAGACTGTTTGGTCTGCCGATTATTGTATGCAAAGGAACGAAAATGGACAAGCTGAAAGCTTTTTATCTGAAATATAAGGAACAGATTCTCTATCTGCTCTTCGGCACGATTGTCTCGATCGTCTGTCTGGGGAGCCACTGGATCGCGTCGGAGAAGATCGGGCTGTCAACCTCGACCGCCTATGTGATCTCCTGGTTTGCCGCCGTGGTTCTGGCGTTTATCACCAACAAATTCTTCGTTTTCGACAGCGGGAAGAGCTCTGCCGGGCAGTCGGCAGTCGAAATCGTGACCTTCCTGATCTGCCGGATCTTTACCGGGCTTTTCGGCGGTGCGTTTACCGTTCTGACTGTCGATAAGCTGCACTTCCCCGAGATGCTGATGCGGCTCACCGGCAGTATCATCGAGGTAGTGCTGAACTATTTCCTCAGCAAGCTGATCGTGTTCCGGAAAAGTTCCGGGAAATAACGGGGATTTTGGAAAAAATCGGAATTCCCTCTTGATTTTCGGCAGAGGCTATGATAAAATAGGGTTATGAACCTACGAACGGAGGACTACATATGATTGAGAACGATAAAGATCGCCTGACAAGGGTGATTGAGAAGCAGAAAAACATCGCGCTGATCGCCCACGATCACAAAAAGGCCGAGCTGGTGGAATGGTGCGCGAAAAACAAGCACATTCTGGAGGGTCACTTCCTCGTCGGAACCGGCACGACGGCAAAAATCATAGCCGAGAAGACCGGACTTCCCGTCAGAGGCTTCAACAGCGGCCCCTTGGGCGGAGATCAGCAAATCGGCGCCCGGATTGTCGAGGGACGGATCGACATGATGATCTTCTTCTCCGATCCTCTGTCCGCCCAGCCCCACGATCCCGACGTGAAGGCGCTGCTCCGGATCGCGCAGGTCTACGACATCCCTATCGCCAACAACCGCGCCACCGCTGATTTCATGATTACCTCCTCGTTCATGAATACCGAATACACCCACTACGTCGTCAACTTCCAGAAGGCGATCTCCGATCGCGCGTCTACAATGACGGAAGAAAACGGGGAGATTTGATCCTGATTTTCGCAATACTGCCGTGATCTGCACTTTCTGTGGATCACGGCTTTTCTCTGCGCCGCGGATACCCTGCCAACTGTTGAATTGTCTGCAACTTACTACTATTTACACGTAGGACACAAGTTGTTCAATATATATTCATATTCAAATGCTATAGTTTAGTTAGTTTTCTAACTAATTGTTTGAAAAGGGGTTGATTTTATGGGTCCAGGATTCGGACCGCCGCCTAATCACGAGATGAATGAGAAGTTAAAACTTCCGAAACCGCAAAATCTTGGCGAGGTTCCCGGCTATCTGAAAAAGCTGTTTTCTTCCTTCTTCTCCCGGCTTTTTTACATTGTGAAGCTGGTTTGGGAGGCAAAGCCTTCCCTGCTCTTCCTGATGGTCTTTATGACCGTCTTCAACGGCCTGATGCCCGTGGTGGGATCGCTGATCGCCGCCAATCTGCTCACCAAGCTGGCAGAGTCCATCCTGATTCTGATACAGACCGGGAAGCCGGTGGAGTTTTCCTACATCCTGTTTCCGCTGCTCTTCCAATTCAGCTATCTCTTTCTGAACAGTCTGGTCAACAGCATCAACAACATCATCACCAACATCTCCCAAGAGGTCGTGACCAATCACATCAAGGTCAAGATCATGCGAAAGGCGAAGGAAATTGATCTCGCCTCCTTCGATATGCCCGACTTCTACGAACGGCTGGAGAATGCCAACCGGGAGGCGGGATCCCGTCCCATCCACGTCCTGAACGCCACCTTCCGCATCCTCTCCACCCTGATCTCGATTGTTTCCTACATCGTCGTACTTTGCGCTGTGGCATGGTGGGCGGCTATTGTCGTGATCCTGCTGTCGGCACCCTCGGCGATCATCACCTTCCGATTCCGGCACAAGAACTTCCTCTACATGCGCCGCCGATCCAAGGATCGCAGACAGTTAAGCTACTACTCCGATCTGATGGTCAACAAGGATCTTGCCAAGGAAGTCCGCCTGTTCGGGCTGTCCGAGACCTTCATTGATCGCTACAACGGCGTTTTCCGCAACTATTTCAAGGGAATCAAGCGGCTGATTACACAGGAGGGAATCTGGAGCATCAGCAGTACGTTGGTTACGACGGTGGTCAACTGTCTGCTCTTCCTCTTCGTCGCCAACCAGTGCCGGATCGGCGGTATCGGGGAGATCGGCAACTATCAGCTCTACACGGGCGCGCTGAACTCCATCTCGGGCGGCGTGGCAACGCTGATCACCACCATCGCTACCATCTACGAAGGAACGCTGTTTATCGACAACATGATCCTCTTCATGAACGAGAAAAAGACCATCGTACCGCTGCTCCCGGAAAAATGTCCCGAGGTGAAGCGGCACGCGGGACACACCATCCGTTTTGAGCACGTTTCCTTCATCTATCCCGGCACCACCCGCAAGGTACTGGACGACATCAATCTGACGCTGGATCCGGGCGACACCGCCGTTCTGGTGGGTCTCAACGGCGCGGGAAAGACCACGCTGATCAAGCTTCTGACCCGTCTGTACGATCCCACCGAGGGCGTGATCTACTTCGACGGCAGGGACATCCGGGAGTACGATCCCGAGGAGCTGTACAAGGTATTCGGCATCATCTTCCAGGACTTCGGCAAGTACGCCGTGAACGTCCGGGAGAACATCCACTTCGGACAGGTGGAACGGGAGATGGTCGAGGACGAGATCCGGGATGCGGCGCATCAGTCGTCCGCCGATCAGTTCATCGAGAAGCTGCCGCTGGAGTACGACACGCCGCTGATGCGCTACTTCGAGAAGGAGGGCATCGAGCTATCTATCGGACAGTGGCAGAAGCTATCTATCGCGCGGGCATTCTATTCGGACAGCGACATCCTGATCCTTGACGAGCCTACCGCCTCGCTGGATCCAATGGCGGAGCAGGAGATTTTCAACCAGTTCGACCGGCTGTCCGAGGACAAGACCACTGTCTTCGTTTCCCATCGGTTATCCTCGGCTACCACGGCGAACAAGATCATCGTCATGGAGTACGGCAGGATCATCGAGATGGACGACCACCACACGCTGATGGAGAAGGGCGGCCGGTACTACGAGCTGTTCTCTACGCAGGCGAAGCGGTACATCTCCTCCGAGGACGAGGTTATCCGCACCGAGAACTTTGAGAATGCAGGGGGTTCGGGGGATCCGGGCGATTCGAACGGGTTCGGGCATTCCGGACGTCCGCCGATGGGGCGTCCTCCCATGGGTCGCCCACCTATGGGCAACCCGCCTACGGGGCGTCCTCCTATGGGTCATTCGCCCATGGGGCGTCCGCCGATGGGCAACCCACCTACGGGGCGTCCTCCTATGGGTCATTCGCCCATGGGGCGTCCGCCGATGGGCAACCCACCTACGGGCAATCCGCCTGCGGAGCGTCCACCGCGTAAATGAACGAACGGGGTATGAGTTGAAATTGGCTCATACCCCAATGTTTTTCAAAGATACTGTTTCGAAGCAATCAATTTATTTGAAGCGAAATCTTTTGTAGATTTTTTCGGCTACCATACGAATATCTTCATCAATCCGGATATTGAAAAATTCCGAGATGAACCAATCGTCATCGGTCATTCCTACGCAGTAAATGCACTCTGCTCTATACAAATTTGAATCATCATCGTTTGTCTCCAGCAAGCAGAAGGTGTATCGGTTTCCGACACCCATCGGAAGCTCCAGAAGCTCACAACTTCGAAAATATTTCACATATTTCTCTCCTCTGACCAAAGTCAGCTCCTGAATTCCGGGATCCAACTGTTCCCATGTTTGAACAGTATCTCCGTAACCGCTTTTCTCCGCAAAATACGTCAGTTCCCGATCCGGATCGGCATATCGAACCCAGTAGTTTTCGCGTATCTGAACGATATCTCCTTCCCTACTGCCCAGCTCATTATAAGAGGGATCCGCACCGGCAATCCGGACGGTCGATACGGTAAATCCCCTTACATGTTCACCGTCCCATTCAATATAATGGCGTACTTCCAGCACATCGCCGCAAACGAAAGATAGCTTCGTTTCGCATACTTCTTTTATAATTCTCACATAATCTTTCAGGCTTTTATAATACTCCCGGTCAAACAAGCCGCCAACGCTTAATGTAGGCAGTCTCATGATTTCCTCATAGGTCAGCGCATCCGGATCGGTTTCCGAGTAACTGCTTCCAATGATCGAGCCGCGATCAGAATCAATCGTCACCTTTCGTTCCGACAGCATCAACCCCATGGGGATGGCCGCGATCAGGACGGCGCAGGCGGCGATCCCGCTGATTTTCAGCCAAAGACGGTTTGGATTCGGACTTTTTCTGGCGTTTTGCAGTTTCCGATCCGTTTCAATAAATTTTTCCACCAAATCGGCATCAATTTCGCTGATGCCGTTCATTAAATCCTCACGTTTCATACGGCATAACCCTCGCTTTCCAGTTTTTCCTTCAGATCACGCTTGATTGCGGCAATCTCCTTATTGACTGTGGACACGCTGCATTTCAGATTCCTCGCGATCTCGGCAATCGGGCGGGAAAGATAGTAGCGGCTCATGAAAATATACATTCTCCGCTCCGAAAGCGAACGTACAAAGTCGCTGATCGCCCGACCCAACTCTCGCGCCTCTATGACCGAATCGGTGTTCTCTCCTGTCTGAAGGAAATCCGCCAGATCGGACAACGAAGCGGCGAATTCCGAAGAAATCCGCTTCTGGCGGTGTTTGGAATTATAGCAGTTGATCGCCGTTCTGCGCATGACGGTCGTAAGAAAGGCCTGCAACAGCCTCGGTCGTTCGGGCGGAATCGCGTTCCATACGGCGGCGTAGGTATCGTTCAGGCATTCCTCGCAGTCGAGAGCATCGTGAACGATATTATAGGCAATCGAGTGCAGATACCCTCTATATTTGAGATCGGTCTGCCGGATTGCGTCCTCATCCCGCTGCCAATACAGCTCGATGATGCGTTCATCGCTGACCGGTGCTTCCTTTGCCTCATATTCCGGTATTCTCATCGCGCACCTCCTTCTTCGCTTTCTTAAAAGGATCCTTTATACATACAGTCAAGAAAAAATCGAAAAACTGTAAAAAAATCGGGTATGAGACGAAAAATCTCATACCCGAATGAATTTTGTCAGGGCTTATCTTCACTTTTGCTGTTTCGGACCAGATAATCAAACCGATCAAATCGGGTAAGACCCATTTCTTTCAGCAGGGCTTCGCTTCTGTCCCGATCGGCATCGCTGTTGTAGCCGGGAATCAGCGGCAGGCGAACGGTGATCTTCTCGCTTCCGACCGTCTCTGCCAACCAACGGAGATTATCGAGCGCTAACTGTCCGTCCTGCCCGGTATAGGCGGCGTAAATGGCGGGATTCGTATCCTTGATGTCTACAAAGAAGTGATCGACGAAGGTCGCTGCCGTCTCTACCCGGCGGCGACTGACCGCAAGGGAGGTTTCGGCATAGATTTTCCAGCCCTCTGCCAGCTTTGAAAACGCCTGCATAAAGTCAACATAGAGCAGCGGTTCTCCGCCGCCGAAGGTAATGCCGCCGCCTGTTGCGAGAAAGTAGAGCGAGTCGATCTTGAGCAGCTTCCACAGCTCCTCCGGCGTAAAAATATACCGGGGCTTGCCCTTTTGACAGGAACTTTCGGGGTTAATGCAGTATTCGCAGCGCAGGGGACACCCCTGTGCGCAGACCAGCGTAGTTACCCCTTCCCCATCGGTCTCCATGCGCAGGCGGTCATAGCCAATTGAAGGAAAAATCAGTTTCTTCATACAGGACCACCGTTCTCGGCGGTAATATCTCCGGAATCTTCGGCTGTTTCGGTCTGTACCTCGCGTGCGTATTCGTCCAGCGTGTCCTTCCAAGCGCAGTAATAGCTGTTTTCATAGAGAATCAACCACATATCGACTGTTTCTCCGACAATCTCAAAGCGGATTCCTTCGGGAAAACGTTCGGAGAAGGTATGGTTCCCGTCGCTGTCCACGATTCCATCAAAATAGATTTTTTTCGTCGATTCAAATGTGCGGGACTGACAGAGGGTGAAATCGTTGTAATAATAGTAGGTCAGCGCCATGTCACCCATTAAATCATCAACTATGATTTCCTCCGTGACACTTTGACTGGTGTTCGCCGTCTCCCGATCTGCAGCGGTCGTTTGATCGATGGTCATTTTGCCCGCCGTAGTCTGCCATTGATCAAACATAGAGCAGGACGTACTTGTGACCATCATTCCGACCGCAAGACCGGTGACAGCTACCGTTTTACCCAGTGCCTTCCGGCGTTCGAGCGCGCGCTCCAGCATGGCAACCTCCGCTTCGCATTTTGGACAGGTTCCCCGGCACTCCCCCTTATGGGTGCAGTTTTCGGTAACCCATTCAATGTCGTTTGCGGCGGCAATTTGTGCGCGCAGCTCTTTCAGAATCTTGCATTTGTCCTTGCCTTTCATGAAATGACCTCCTTTCAAACGGTCAGGTTCAATCCGCAGCGTAAGGTGTTTCTGTGTCCGTCAGCACCTCAAAGGCACATTCGTCCAGATCGTCCTTCCAAACGCAATAATAGCTGTCTTCGTAGCGAGCCAGCCACATATAATCCGTTTCCCCGACAATCTCAAAACGAACGCCTTCGGGGACATTTCTGGAATCCGAGCATTCCCCGCCGTCACACTCGACGCCTTCAAAATAGAGGCTTTCCGTCGATTCAAATGTGCGGGCGTCCCGCAGAGTGAAGTCGGTGTAATAATAGATTTCCGCAGGTTCACCGGGAATTACCCAATCTTCATCGGGGAGCGTTGGACGGGGTACCGATGTCTCTCCGACCGAAGTGACCGTAGTCTCATCGGGAACTGCCAAATCTCCATCCACTTCAATTTCTTCAACTTTTTCAATTACACCCATAGCTCCGGAGAGCTCTTCTTGACGGACGCGCGTACCGCCTTCATGGATCTGCCACTGCTCAAGCTGCGAGCAGGCAGTAGTCGTGGCAATCACGCCGACCGCAAGACCGGTGACAGCTACCGTTTTACCCAGTGCCTTCCGGCGTTCGAGCGCGCGCTCCAGCATGGCAACCTCCGCTTCGCATTTTGGACAGGTTCCCCGGCACTCCCCCTTATGGGTGCAGTTTTCGGTAACCCATTCAATGTCGTTTGCGGCGGCAATTTGTGCGCGCAGCTCTTTCAGGATTTTACACTTATCCTTACCTTTCATGAAATGAACTCCTTAAATCCATTGGGAATGTCATTGACTGAAACTGTCGGTTTGTCCGCTTAATCCTCTTCGATGCCGAGCTTTTCAAACAGCGCGTTGGCGTACTTTCCTGCCGTAGAGCAGAAATAAGCGATCAGGATGATCTCCAATGCGCGATCCAGACGCTCTCTCGCGCCCTTTATCGGTTCCACATAGTCGGCGGTGATCTCCGCGATCACGGCGCGAAGCTGCTCGTCATTCTCGTATCCGTTTTCGCTGAAACGATCGTAAATCCGGCAGATATAGTCGAAAAGTTTGGACTCGGGGATAATATCGTCGTTCTGATCGTCGATCTCGCCGTTGATATAGTGGAGCAGCATGTCGATACGCTCCAGCAGCATGCAGTCACGCAGCATGTTGATGATCAGGATTCTCGAAAGCTGATCCTTGGAATACTTCTTATTTACGGTATTCCCGACCCAGCCACGCTTTACCCAGTTTTGCAGGGTCGAGCCGTCCACGCCCGATACCTCTCTGATCTGCGTCAGCATAATTCCGTGTGAAATGTAAAAGATTTTGTTCAGGAACTCCATTCCCGTAACATCACCCATTTCGACCTTGTTCTTGATTGTTCCCGGAATCAGACCGGGATTTACTTCGAACTTCATTTGATTCCCTCCGTACTGTTTTTCATTTTTTATGAGAATCCGATGTTTTTAGATCGTGAGATTGGTCTGTGATTCTTCATGATTCTATTATAACATGCAATTTCCTGATTGTCAAGAGGTGCGCAAAATTATTTACAGAATTCCGGAAATGTTCATATTTTTTCCTATAAGGGCTTGCAAAATCGGAAAAAGTATGGTATTCTATAATTGGAAATATTTCACCAAACCTAAGGAGGCTTTTATGAGCGAATTCGATCATATTCTCAAAGACCAGATCGAGAAGGTATCTGCCCGTCTGCACGAAATGGGCAGGGACGATCTGATCCCCCTATTCAAAAACTGCTACCCCAACACGCTGGAAACGACCACAAAAATCCTTGCCGACGGCACGTCCTTCGTCATCACCGGCGACATCCACGCCATGTGGCTGCGGGACAGCGCCGCGCAGGTTCACCACTATCTGCCCGTCGCCAGAGAGAACGCCGAGCTTGCCGACATCATCGAGAAGATGATCAACCGCTACTCGGTCTATCTGCCTATGGATCCCTACGCCAATGCCTTCAACGAGAACGGCGACGATCCCATGCGGGGACATCATGAGGACATCACCTTCCGCTCCCCTTGGGTCTGGGAACGCAAATACGAGGTCGACTCCCTCTGCTCCGTCCTTTTTATCGCCTACAAGTTCTGGAAGAAAGTCGGCAGAACTTCCCACTTCACCCCCGAGTTCAAGAACAGCATCGGTCTGATCCTCGATCTGTGGGAAACCGAGCAGTACCACGCCGAGAAATCGCCCTACACCTTCGAGCGCCCCAATCCCTGGAAGCCTTCGGACACCATGACAAGAGGCGGCAAGGGTGAGCCTGTGGGCTACACCGGCATGACCTGGTCGGCATTCCGTCCCTCCGACGACGCCTGCATCTATAACTACCTGATCCCCTCCGAGATGTACGCCGTCGTGACCCTCGGTTACGCCGCGGAGATCGCCAGAGAGATCTACAAGGACGAGGCGCTTGTCGCACGCTGCGAGAAGCTGGCCAGAG
>CAYOON010000020.1:0-13813 GCA_964405595.1 uncultured Lachnospiraceae bacterium
GTAAACTTGCTGAAGGCGTCGATGTCCTCCCGGACGTCTACATGATAGGAGTTGGTATAGTAACCCTTGTCGGTGACGTCGGGGATGGTTCCGAAGCGCTCCTTGTCGATACGGGCGAAACGGTAGCAGAGCGATTCCGCGGGGGTTCCGTAGAGAGCGAAGCCGATGTTGGTTTCCTGTCTCCAGCGCAGGGTGGTTTCCTTCAGGTAATTCATCACCTTCATGGCAAACTCGGTTCCGACGGGATCGGTATGGCTGACGCCCGTCATCAGCTTGGTAAGCTCGTAAAGGCCGATATAGCCCAGCGAGATCGAGGAATAGCCACCATACAGGTACTCGTCGATGGTCTCGCCCTTCCCCAGACGCGCGATCGCGCCGTACTGCCAGTGAACCGGGCTTACGTCCGATTTGACGCCCTTCAGCGCGTTATGGCGCGCCATCAGAGCCTCTTTGCAGATCTCCAGTCTGCGATCCAGCTCGGGCCAGAACTTGTCCATATCGCCCTTGACGACGATGCCGACCTGGGGCAGGTTGATGGAGACGACGCCCTGATTGAAACGTCCCTCGAACTTGTAGTTACCATTCTCGTCCTTCCAAGGTGCAAGGAAGGAGCGGCAGCCCATGGGCGAGAATACGTTGCCCTCGTAGTTTTCCCGCATCTTCTTTGCGGAGATATAGTCGGGATACATCCGCTTTGCCGAGCATTTTACCGCAATCTTGGTCAGATAGTCGTACTTTCCGCCCTTGAGACAGTTATACTCGTCCAGAACGTAGACCAGCTTCGGGAAGGCGGGCGTAACGTAGACGCCGACCTCGTTCTTGATGCCTTCGTAGCGTTGCCGAATGACTTCCTCGATGATCATAGCGTTCTCTTTGACGTATTCGTCATCCTCCGAACGCAGATTCAGGAAGAGGGTAACGAAAGGAGACTGACCGTTGGTAGTCATCAGGGTGTTGATCTGATACTGGATGGTCTGCACGCCCGATTTCAGCTCGTCATGGAGCCTGTCCGAAACGATCTGCTCGATCTGCTCGGCGGTCAGCTGATCTCCGAACTTCTCTTCGACCTGCGCCTTGAACTTTTCGTAGGACTTGCGCAGATACTTGCCCAGATGGCTGATGTCAACCGACTGTCCGCCGTACTGGTTGGAGGCGACACAGGCGATGATCTGGGTCATGACCGTGCAGGCTACCTGGAAGGACTTAGGCGGCTCGATCATTTTACCGTTCATAACGGTTCCGTTCTCCAGCATGTCGCCGATGTTGATCAGGCAGCAGTTGAAGATCGGCTGCACGAAATAATCGGCGTCGTGGAAGTGAAGCAGACCCTCGTCGTGCGCCTTGGAGATATGCTCGGGCAGCAGCAGACGGCGGGTCAGATCGCGGCTGACCTCTCCGGCGATATAGTCGCGCTGGGTGGCGGCGATCACGGTATTCTTGTTACTGTTCTCCTCGGCAAGCTCCTTGTTGGCGTTTTGCAGGAGGCTGAGGATGGATTCGTCGGTGGTATTGGCCTTACGGACGAGAGCGCGGTTGTAGCGGTAGATGATGTAAGCCTTGGCAAGTACATACTTGTCAGCTTCCATCAGCTTCTCCTCGACCATATCCTGAATATCCTCCACCAGCAGACGCTGGCGGTGCTTGCTCTCCACATAGCTGACGATCTCCTCAATCCCCGCGTCGTCGATACGCTCCTCGGGATCTACTGCTTCATTCGCCTTCTGAATCGCAATAACGATTTTGCTCCTATCAAAATCGACAGTCGTTCCGTCTCGCTTGATAACCTTCATTTCATTCTTCCCTTCACTCGTTTTGTTTCTGTTATTGTTATTGTTTTTTTTATTATGGGATCTATCTATTGCAGCGCAAAGCGTTTGCATGAGATGAGATGACATGAATTATTCTAACACAGAATCCTGTATTTGTCAATTGGCAACTGACACAATATCTTGTGTTATTTTTTGTTTATTTACACAATTTAACACAAGATATAGGAATTGACTGAAAAGACTCCCTGTCGAAAAACAGGGAGTCTGCAAATAGTCTTGTTCTTCGCGGATCAGTCGGTAACGGGACCAATCACATACTTTTCAGAGATTTTCAGATCGGATTTCAACGCGCGGCGGGTGACCAACTTAACGGATTCCTCGGTAACAGTAAGCTCCTGTACGCGAACCGATCTGCCGCTCCAGCCGGTGCCGGCCTTGATGTTCGCGTGGTAGATGATCTGATAGCTGCCGTCATCCGCCTGCACAACCGAACAGTGACCGGGACCGTAGTTCTGGGCGGACTGTGAAAGGATGGCAGTGCTCGATTTCTTCCAGTTATTGCTCTTTAGTATTTCTCCACCCGAGAAGGTGACGTATCCGACACAGTAATCGTCGGTCCAGCTTCCGTTGCCCGAGTAAAGTACATGGATAGTGTCGCCCACCACCATTACGAAGGGACCCTCGTTGACCTTGGGATTCTGCGTTTTTCCGTCCCAGGTTGTGGGGGTGGAAATCAGCACCCGCTTGCTGTCAATCGTCCAGGGATTGCTCATATGGGCGATGTAGAGATTCTGGCATCCGTCGGTATCGCCCGGCCAGCCCGACCATACGGTATAGAGCTCGCCTTTATATTTGAAGACCGTACCGTCGATCGCCCATTTATTGGTATCGTCGGTCACCTGACCCACCAGCTTGAAGGGATCGGTAGGATCCTGCGAGGTACCTTTCAGGCAGTACATCCGGTGCGCGGCGTTATCACCGGTACCCTTGCACATGGCGACGTAGATATACCACTCCCCATCAATATAGTGCAGTTCAGGTGCCCAGACGCTCTCGAAACCGTTTTGCTGACGGTTGAAAACCTGCTTTCCGTTCTCTTTGGTGATCTTGTTCAGATTGTCAATCCGTGCGACCATGACGCCGTTATTGCTCCAGCAGTAGTAGTAATAACCGTCGTGCTCGATTACATAAGGGTCGTCGCCTTCCACATCGGCGGTATTGTCGATCGTAACGGTCTTGTAGTTATCGCCGCAGGCGTAGGTTACGGGGAAATCGCCGGTATAGACGGTCAGCTTGCCGTCTTCCTTGGCGTATTTGTCCACGAAGGTATTGACAGCCAGCTTCATGCAAGCATCATCAGATGCGGCGATTACGATCGAATCACCGGAAAGGGTGAAGGAGAACTGATTTTCCTTCAGCTTTTCATAGGCCTCTGTCGAAGCCGGACGGTTGGTTTTTCCGATGAGAATTTCATGCGCGCCCGCCTCTGCGCCGCTGTCCTTCACCATGTCGAAGGAATAGCCGATATTCATGCGGATGTTGGTCTTCAGCGAGGTATAGATGTCTCTGGTGGGTTTTATCGCGCCCGCAGGATAGACGATCTTATATTCGGTTTCCTTATTTACGACGATGTCAATGGGATCACCGGTCGGTGTGGTACTGGAATCATCAGAAGGGACTGTAGTGGTGACTGCGCCGCTGTCGGTCGTTTGTTCAAAGCTGCTGTCCGCCGGATTGTCGGAGCTGTTGCAGGATGCCGCTGAAAGCAGAACTCCGGTACAAAGCATCAGGCAAAGAAGTGCCTTCCCTCCCGATTTTAAGGCATTTTGGATAAATTTCATAGATAAACCTCCTAAATATGTTGAAAACTCTATCAGAACGCCTCTTCAATAGACGCCAGGATTTCTTTCATTCGATCTTCGTTCTTTTCAATCTCGCTGACAAGCCTGAACTGCGTTCTGCATCGATCGAGATTCTGTCCCGGACGGGAGATCTTGAAGTAGTGATCGCCCTCCAGATAGTCAGTCAGGAAGCGCATTCCGCACTCCAGCGTAATCAGTCTTACCGAGAAGGGGAGCAGTTCCCTTTCGCGATCGGTCAGATTCCCCTCAATCCCCTCGATGAACCCTGCGGAGAAAGCTCTGAACAGTTCAAGATCGAAGCAAACCTTCGACAGATCCCGCTCGTCCTCGGCGGCGGTACAGGCTCCGAAACGGAGGGCGTCTCCGTAGTCGTACAGGAGCGATCCGGGCATAACGGTATCCAGATCCAGCACACAGACGGCTTCATTGGTCTTTGTATCCAATAGAACATTGTTGAGCTTGGTATCGTTATGGGTCACCCGCAGGGGGATCCTACCCTTTGCGATGGCATCGACAATGACGTCCACGTCCTTCTCATGGGCAAACGCGAAGGCGATCTCGGATGCCGCCTCCCCGGCTCTGCCGCAGGAATCGGCTTCCACGGCCGCGCGGAGCTTCTCGAATCTGTCTCTGGTGTTGTGGAAGTTGGGGATGGTCTCCACCAGCTCCTCTGCCGGGAAATCCGACAGCATAACCTGAAAACGACCGAATCCCTTTGCCGCTTCATAGAGCAGTTCAGGGGTGGCGGAGTCGTAGCTGACCGCGTCGCGGATCAGCCGATAGGCACGGAAGACGCCTGCCGGAGTCTCCACAAACTGTCTGCCGTCTACGGTGGGTACGATGGTCAGCGTCTCCCTGTCAGGATCCCCGCCGCGGGCGGCGATCTTTTCCCGAAGGAAGTCGGTTACCCGAAGAACATTCTGCATCAGTCCCCGGTAGTCCTGAAAAACGTCGGTATTGATCCGCTGAACTACCAGATCTCCGACGATGTATGTATCATTGATATGTCCGTTTCCGTAGGGGATCGCGTCACGGTCGATCCCGTAGAGGGAAAGGACATCCCTTATGTCAGCCATATAAATATACTCCCTTTTCAAGATAAGCATTGCATAATGCTTGTTCTGATTGATTCATATTTCACGATCTTACCTTCAAAATCTATTTCATACTCGTTATCCACAAAATCCCATAGATGAATTGATTTTTCGCGCAGTTCAAAAGGATTTTTACCCGAAGCCGAGGCAAAAATATCTTTTCCGGAAAATGACCATTTTTTATTGAAATCAAAATCCAACATTATAATCTCAAGTTCCCCATAGATAACATAACCCGTTTTGACCTTGTATATCGCGAAATTGCATCCGTAGCTATCCAATTTAATATGCCGGATGATGGAACCGTCCGCGATGTTTATCTGCGTGATTTCATCAGCCTGCGAAACAGTAAGAATCTTTTCTTCAAGGATAGCACAACCTGAAACACCCGCGTCACAACGAGGACCAATCAGTGCAATACGAAATTGACTTGTAAATAAATCGACAAAAATCGAAAATACCGTATAATGATTTCCGCGTCGATAATTGTCCGGGTTCAGAATCACATCATAAAAACGATTGTCTGTCGAATTTACCGTATACGTTGTATCCTCTTCGATTTCAACACGGCACTGCTGATTTTCTAAAGTCACAGCGTACCTCCGATTCTGTGAATTACGAACATTCGATTTTATTATATCAACTTTTGTCAGCTTTGTCAAGCAGAATTCATCAACTTTGCACAAGTTCGGAGAATTTTAACAATTTCTTTTCCTGTCAGAATCTCAAAACGACTTGACAAGCGCGGTAAACTATGCTATACTGTTTCTGTAATTATATGTAAAAAACATTTCGGAGGAAAAAATCATGAAATTGAGACCCATTTATGCGGCGGTCTGCCTTCTGACAGCGGTTTCACTGTTCGTTACCGCCTGCGGCAACGGCGATCCCGTTCAGACCTCGTCTGGAACGACTTCGGGGTCGGCTCCCGCGCAGACCACCTCTTCCCCTGCCACTACCAAAGATACCGAACCCGGTACCGTACCCGCTGTCGGCGGCAAAACCATCACCATTCAGTGCGGCAGCAGTACAGCAACCGGTGAGGGCAGCGTAGAACTGAGCGTCAATTCCCGCAATTTCAAGGAGGGTGAGAAAATCACAGTTACCCTTCCTGAAGGTCAGCACTATCTCGCATTCAATCTCTCTAAAAGTTCTATGAAGGAAGCGATCCTCTACATTCCCGGCAACCAGTTCACCTACACTATCCCGAAAGTAAACTACAGTTACCCCGGCGCCATCACAAAAGGCATTATAACCGCCCGCATTCCCGATGAGTCCGAGCTAACCGCAAGCCACAATCTGGCGCTGAACCCTGCCGATCTGATCGATCCTTCCATGAAGATCACCGGCTTCACCTACAGTGCTTACTGGGCAGGTGATGCGTACCCCCATGCTACGACCTCCAGTGCCTGCCGTTTTGCCACCAACGAGGATTCCAAGTACCAGTTCGAGGCACGCAACGCCATTGACGGCTTCACCCAGAACAACGGTCACGGAAATTATCCCGTTCAGTCCTGGGGTCCCGATGAGGACTTCAATACCCGGTCGGGCTTTATCACCGTAGACTTCGGTCACGACGTCAAGGTTGACACGCTGAATCTCTATATCCGTGCTGACTTCCCCCACGACACCTACTTCACCTCCGCCGAGATCGTATTCTCCGACGGAAGCAAGGAGACCATCAAGCTGACCAACTCCGCGAAGGTACAGACCTTCGAACTGGGCGGCAAGACGACCTCCTCCATCAAGCTGACCAAGATGTCCAAAGCTGACGCAAGCGGCTGGGCAGGCCTCATGGAGATCGAAGTCATGGGCTCCGAGATTCTCGGGTAAGCAAATATCTATAAACAAACGTATCGGAGCTTCCGGATTTCGGAAGCTCCGATTTTTTATACATAGCTTACTGAATCTGCGTTTCCACTCCGAGAAGGGAGAGAAAAAGCTCGTAATATCGGGGACCCTTGCGTTTGAGATTGATCGGTCTCCCCGCTTCGTCGATGAAACAGTGGGAGCTTCTGCCGGTACAGCGCAGTTCCCCGGATTTTTGGTCAACTACCCGATAGGAGAATGCGAAGCGGACACCTGTACATTCCTCCAGCTTCAGAAGCACATACACGTCGTCCCCGAAGCGGGTCATGCTCTTGTATTCACAGGAGACCGACAGTACCGGTGCCACAAAGCCTTCAGCCTCCATCACGTCGTAGGGCGCGCCGATCTTGCCGAAGTAGTCGATTCTTGCTTCCTCGAACCACCTGATATAGTTAGAGTGATGTACGATCTTCATACAGTCGGTTTCGTAATATTTTACGTTGCGCCGATAGGCGGGAATCACGCTTTTTTCGTCCATAAGTTACCTCACTGATCGGGATTTACGATTCTATTATAGAAAAAAACAGGAAAACTGTCAAGTAGTTTTGAACAAATTTTAAAATTCGGAAATTTCTCTTGACCTTTTGGGAAATCTGTATTATAATGGAACCAGTCAACCGAAAGGACGTTATTTGTGATGAAAAACTCCTATTACAAAGAAATAAATCCTGAAAGCTCGGATTTCTGCCAACCTACCTCTATGCTGGAGATCGACGACCCCTTCCTGCTTACAGAGAACGGCGCTCCGATTCTCTACGGAACCCTCTGTCAGAAGGATGCCGCCAAGGCTTCCTACGGTACAGACCGCGCCTTCTTCTGTTATGTCGGCGACGATCTGACCGAATGGGCGGGTCCCTATCTGCTCTGCGAGAATCCCATCGACGCAGAGGAGTATTCCACACCTAAACTGATCCGGGACGGGGAGAATATTCTGCTTTTCGGCAAGTACCGTGCCGAGAACCGATCCGGGATCGTGATCTTCCGCGGAACTAATCCCTACGGGAAGTTTGAATTCGTCTCCTCCTTCCGGTTGAACGCCGATTTCGCGCCTTTTTTGAATCCGGACGGCAGTATCTCGCTGATCTGCATCGAAAACGGCAATCTGGTTAAGCGGGAACTCTCCGAGAATCTTCTGCGGCTGTCAACGCCCGAGGTACTCTGTCCGAATGTAAAACCGATCGGCGCACCTGCCATCCTCCCCGAATCGAAAGAGAGTCCGATTATCGTCGTTCCCACCGAAAAGGGACTGCTTCTGGTGACGTCACCCAAAAAGGAGGGCGCGAAGAAGTGGAGCTGCGCAAAAATCAAGTGCAAAATCCCTGTGGAATCTTGCTCGGGTTATACCGATCCGTCCGGCGAGAATCTGCTGGTCTGCGGGATGAATCACAGTTTCGCCCTGCTGACTTATAAGCTCAAAAAGAACAAGCTGACCGTCGGAAAAGCGATCCTTCCCTACAAGGAGTCCGAGATCCGAGCCGCGCAGAGTGCCGAGGATGAATCGGAGGAAGAGGACGACAAGAAGAAATCCGGCAAGGGATTAAACCTCCACGTCAACTTCAGTGCCGTTGCGGCCATCACGATTGCGCTGGTGTCGGCGGGAATCGGTATCCTTATGGGACTTGGTGCTGGCAAGGACGGAAAAACGAAATAAGTTTTACAGGAGCTGTCCGGTCGGACAGCTCCTGCTTGTTATCAGATTACCCTATCATTTCTGCTCCTGAATCCACACATAGGCGGAGCAGCTGCCGCGGTTGGCTCTGGCGTAGAAAGGAATTAGCGTACAGTCGTACTCCTTCCCGTTCCGGATCGCCTTGGTGGTGATCTTCACCACACCGCCAAGCAGCGAAGCGTCGTATTTTGCGGACAGCGGCGCGGTCGTGCTGATTTTGATGGAATTCTCGCCGGATGCGATACCCTGGATGTTCGTATTGTCGGTAGATTCCACGCAGTAGACCAGCGGTCCGTAGGTGAAGGCAACTCTGCCCCGGTCGGCGGCAACATGCTCGTCGGCATAGACGCGCACCGGCGTCAAGGTCAGCGTATACTCAACTTTGTCGCCCTTCTTGACTTGCAGAACAGCAAATCCGTTCCGCTCGGTAATCGTGGTTGCCTTACCGTTGACGGTCAGGCTCATATCACAATCCTTTGCCCAATCGGGAATACGGATAGCCAGCTCAAAGCTGCCGCCCGTGATCTCAATCACACTCTTGCCGCTCCACGGCATATCGGTAGTCAGAGTCAGCGATCGGTTCCCGTTGTGAAGCTTGGAGCTTACGAACTGATTGACATAGACCGTCTTATCGGTATAGGAATAGATATAGTTTGCCAGCGTGGAGTAGAATTTCAGGAACATAGGCGGGCAGCACGCGCAGTCGTGCCACTCCCACCGGTCGTGACTTACGCTGTTGATGGGCTGGGTATAGTAGAACCGATCGCCGGACAGAGAGGTACAGCCGAGGATTCCGTTATACATCAACCGCTCGATGGTATCAGCGTAACGGCTATCCTCAAAGGATTCGGACAGGTATTCGCTGAAAAATGCCATTGCGACCTGCGCGCAGGTCTCGCAGTAGCCGTCGTTGGGCAGATCGTAGTCGTCGGCATAGGCCTCGTCTGCCTTGGTTGCGCCCACGCCGCCGGTAACGTACATCTGCTTGTTGACGATATTCGTCCAGAGGTTCTCTGCTGTTTGCAGGTAGGTCAGATTACCGAATTCCCTGCCCGCCGCGGCGATTCCCGTATAGAACAGGTTGGCGCGAACCGCGTGTCCCTCGGCAACCACCTGATCGAAGTAGTAGAGGTCGTCCTGCGCGTACTTCCCGTACAGAATGCCTCGGACTCTGCCGTCCGCGTTGCCTCGGTTCTCGATCCAGAATTTCACCAGATCGGCGTATTCCTCGATCTGGATGGACAGCGGATGGTCAGGGTCATAGCTCTCCATCTTCGCAACCAGTCCATCGGTATCCCGGAGCAGACGGTAGAGCTCCAGTAGGGCTTCCTCGGTCAGCGAATGGGAAGGAACCATGTTGATCTTGGGCGTTCCGTCCGCCTTGACGCCGTAGCCGTAGTTGTCAGCGATGAACTCGGCGTAGCGGAGTGCCACGAAGAGCAGCTTGGTTTCGCCGGTTGCCTTATAGTAGTGGACGGCAGCTTCCGCCATGCAGCCGAAGTTGTAGCACTCGTGATACCATACGCCCTCGCCGTGATCGTCAAAATACTGTCCCGGCTTTGCCAGCATGGCGTGGGTGGAGAGATAGCCGTTTTTGGATGACATGGAGGCTCTGTAAACCACATCTATGTAGGAATCCACCTTCGCCTTCAGGTCGGGATCCTCGTAGACCGCCAGAAAGTCGCCCGCCGCCGTGATGGTCTCGAAGAGCAGACCATCCAGCCAAGGGTTATTCTCGGGGCTTCCGCTTCCCTTGATTACTTTCTCAAAGTTCCGAAGCGCGCCCTGCGCAACGAAATGATCGAAGACGGTGTCGATGGTTTTGGAGGCGTACATCTCTACCAGTTCCTTCCAGAACCCGTCCAGAAGCTCCACTTCGGTGACATCCGCCGGAGTGATCTGTGCCGTTTCCTTCTCCAGAACCCGGAATTTCACGGTATAGGTGATGTCCAGCTCATCCAGATACACGGTAGCGCTTCCGGTGGCGGACTCCGCCTGCGTAACGGTACACTTGCTGGGCTTGCCGTCCACGGTGCAGCTTGCCGTAATGGTAGGCGCACTTGTGCTGCCTGCCGCCAGACTGCGGACGTAGTCGGTTTTCGAAAGACTGAGCTCGCGGATTTCCTCGCCGCCCACCGAAACAGAAAGTTCGGTATTTTCCGGGATAAAGCCCGATTTATCCATGGTAATCCCCCATTTCTCCGATAAATACTGCAAAAGTGTGAAAATCTGTGTCTTGTCCAGCGTTCCCTCGATCAGTAGGATTTCGCCGATCTTTCCGTCCATGCACTGGCTGTAGCTGCCGTTGCCGCCGATATAGATGGGATCGCTGTTCAGCGCGACGGTGCTGACGCCCGAGGTCAACGTACCGATATGGGCTCCGTTGATGTAAAGCTCCGAGGAATTACCGCCTTTCGCGGAAAGCAGCATGTAACTCTGATTCATGGTCAGCGCCGCGCTGGCGGAGCCGAAATCCATGTACGCGCCCGAGGAATCCTTCCAACCGGAGTTGAAATTTCCTGCGCCGTTGATGTTATAGTACCATTGATGATCGTATGCTCCGCCCGACGCCAGCTTGGAAAAGATCTGGTTCTGGTCGTTGTTCTGGGCATAGGTTTCGGGCAGAATCACCGATACGATGGTGAAATCGTGAAATTTCAGCTTGGTACTGTCCTCTACCGTAAAGGAGGTTTGCTTGCCGCAATCCAGCGCGGGCAGACCACCGATTCCCTGCTTTGCCAGCGTCGCGTATCCGCTGCCGTTCACCTTTGCGTTGTATTTCTCCCCGGCGAGGTTTTTGAGTTCCTCGATCCGGTCGCCGTCCGCTCCGGTCAGCGAGGAGGCCACATACCAAATCAGCAACCCCTCGATAGACGCGGGATCGAAGATCACCGGAACCGTACTGCCCGGTGTCGATACGGGGTTCGTGGCGGAACCCGTCGTAGCAGAGGTCACTGGATCGGTCGCAGGCTTTGTCGTGGGATTCGTTGTACCTGTGGCAGGGTTCGTTCCCGAGGAAGCCGCCGGAGTAGACGTGCCGCTTCCGGTTGTGGTATCCGATCCTCCCGAGGAGGAACATGACATCAAAAAGTTCATACTCATTGCCCCCACAAGAATCCATGTCATGCACTTTTTTAATTGTTTCATGGTTTTGTGTTCCTTTCTTTCAAATGAAATCATATGGTATATTCGCACCGCGAAATAATATGGTCCTGATATTCTTTATCCAGTTCAGTGAAATAACCGCTCCAGCCCCAGACCCTTACGATCAGATTCCGGTATTCCTGCGGATTCTTCTGCGCCGCAATCAGTCTGTCCCGGTTGACGGCGTTCAACTGGAGCTGATGTCCGCCAAGATCGATATAACTCTTCACCAGAAGAGCGGTTTTTGCGATCGCCTCGGAGTTTTTAAACATGGTGTCATGCAGTTCCAACGTAAGCGGACCGCCGTTGGCAACTCTCGAAAGATCGGGCTTTGTGAAGGAGGTGATGATGGAAACCGGACCGTCACAGCGGACAAAAAGTCCGGGGGAATAGTTAGCGGGGATCGCCTCGCCGAAATGTCTTCCGTCAGCGGTAGCGGGAAGATTTTCGCTGAACTTGATGTAGAACATCGCCGACCCGGTACCCGCCCGGAAGATGCCGCCCCGGTCGTTGTGTCTGCCCTCCAAAGCGTCGGCGAAGATGTTCAGCAGCCGGGCACCGATCGCGTCCGCCGCACTGTCCCGCCCCATTTTCGGCGCGTCGTAGCGCAAAAGATGGAATAGCCTGTCGTGTCCCCGGAAATCATCGGCAAGGGCGGTCAGCAGTTCGGATTTTGACACACTGCCCTCGTTGAACACATATTTTTCCACCGCCGCCAGCATATCCGCACCCGAGGAGAGTCCCACACCATGGATACCGTAGTTGTTGTATACGCATCCTTCGGTGATGTCGGAGCCCGATTCGAGGCAGCCCTCCATCATCAGCGAGTGGAGGGGCGCCGGGATGATCGTAATTCCCTTCGTCTTCTCGCAGATAGCGTCTGCCTGTGCGCGGATGTCGCTCCTGACGCATTCAAGCAGCGCCTCGAAGTTGTTACTATCGGTAAGATGCTCCCGGATCGCCTTTTCGGCAGCGCCCGCGAAGGAGACTCCGCCGA
The DNA here is from genome assembly GCA_964405595.1 of uncultured Lachnospiraceae bacterium. Taxonomy (GTDB): domain Bacteria; phylum Bacillota; class Clostridia; order Oscillospirales; family CAG-272; genus CAKSQF01. The sequence goes on from CAYOON010000020.1 coordinate 12,405, forward strand.
CGTTCGGGATTTCCATCCCCCGTCCGGGGATGATGATCTCCCAGCATGCCGCCGCAGAGTAATTGCAGGCATCCTCGGGGGCGTATCCCCAGCCAAGGAGTGCCTTGATGTTCACGTCGTCGTTCAGGTATTGGGGGAAGCCCAGCCCCGTTTTGGTAAGCGTGGTTCCAAGCTCGTAGACCGACTGCGGCGTACCCGAATCCACCCGGAGATTGATCTTCGGGTCGATCACCCGCAGTTCCAGCGATGCTTTCAGACAGAGTTCGCTGAGTTCGTTGTACTGACTGATCCCGTGAACGTCCCGTCCGCCGAGAACGATACTCTGTCCGTTGTCCCCCTGTTGGACGCCGATGTAGAGATCGCTGTCCTTATTGAAGCAGAGGAAGAACTCCTCCAGAAGCTCGAAAGCCTCCTCTTTCGTCAGTTTATTTTCGGCAATGTCTTTCTCATAGTATGGAAGCAGAATCTGATCCAGCCGTCCTACCGTGTTGTGATAGGCGCCGGTTGCCCACATGGCGTAATGGATGATCCGCAGCATAACGAGCACCTCGTAGAAGCTATCCGGCGCATGGCCCGGCACTTTTGCCAGCAGGTCAGCAATCTCTGTCCGACCCGCCTCGACCGCTGCCAGCCGGTATCTTTCGCACAGGTGAAGGATCGCCGTCAGATGCCGCCGCATACAGGACAGCTCCGCAAGCTTCCGGGTGTTAGCCTCCGGATCCGCGCCAAAACCGGCGATTCTATCGTCAATTTCGGCGATCTTTTTATCAAATCCGCAGGAAAGCAGACGGGTATAATCCACACAAATGTTGCTGAGCATCCCGTTTTCGTGAATGCGCCTTCCACGGACGGTCTCCTCAAAGAAGAAGTAGGGATAGTTCACCACCGTCCGCAGAAGCGGGATCCGCTCTCCCGCGAAAATTACCGGAGTTTCTTTTTCCAGCATGGTCTCGAAGATCCGGGTGACCTTTTCCAGGTCACTTTCCGCTGAAAGCGCGGACAGATCCAGTGTTTTCGCCCAATCAAGCGGTGCTTTCCGATATTTTTTGTGGGATTTTTCCTCAATATAGAATTTTCGCAGTTCCTTGATTCGTTCGGTCATAAAACGCTGCACCTCAATTCATATTTCTCGAATATTTTCACCGATTCCGCGGGATCTCCGCCCACTTCAAAGGCATTTTCGTATTCCCTGCCTGTCTGGCGGTATTTTGCGCCGGCCGTGGGCTGATAGGGGAGCAGCTCCACCCGATCCAGAGCCGGATCGCCAGCAAGCAGCTCCGCCGTGGCTTCCAGATTTGCGGCGGTATGGCTGACTCTGCCGATCAGCGGGATACGCACGGTATGGGGCTTCCCCATTCGGCGAAGCTGACGATAATTCTCAAGAATTCTTTCATTTGATACACCCGTAT
>CAYOON010000021.1:0-5875 GCA_964405595.1 uncultured Lachnospiraceae bacterium
TAGGAGATAATTTAACCGAATGGTCAGTGAGTTTATTTTTCAGATTTTCAAGTAAAACGCCATCAAATTTTTCATAGGCGTAACACTCTATCATAATCGTGTTATTGGATTTGTGTGTTTCGCGTTTCCATTTCATAGAGGATTGGTACGCCTCGGTTGCAGTCATACCGTGAGATCCGCTAAAAAATGAGGGAACTTCACCCTTTTTATTTATGCCGAAATACTCGACATAGATGTCATAATCGGGCAAATAAAAATCAGGTTTATACTGACCATATTCACTAGTTCGAGTATCAATTTTATACGGAAACTCATAGATGTAATGAATGCCATTTTGAACAAAGAAATTGGCAATATCCATTTCACCATAACTTTTTACGGTCTCATTGTTTATTGTTGTAGGGGGATTTAACCTCAAATATTCATTATATTCCGCTTGGGTTTTAAACTCAAACTCTGATTTTGACACAACACGATTATATAGAAAATGGGAACTTAATAAACTTAAATATGTATCATTTTGCATATTCAGTTGCAATTGTTCCATAATAAACTTTCGTAAATTTAGTTGCGTGATTTTCGGAATTATGCCATCTACTTTTGTAATGATATTTAACCCGAGTTTATGAAAAGTTGAAGCAGCTATATTACAACCAGTTTCTTGATTTATCCGTTGACTCATCTCACTTGCAGACGCATTAGTAAATGACAATACCAGGATGTCTTCGGGTTTGTATTTTTCTGTTTTAAGTAAATATTTAATTTTCCCAACAACCGTGGTGGTTTTTCCCGTTCCTGCTCCTGCAATAACAAGATGATTGTGAGCATCTTTTACTATACAGGACATTTGTTGACGATCTAGTTTTCTCCCTTCTACAGTGCCAATAATATTGTATGCGTTTTGTATTTTAATTTCTAATGCTTTTTCATTGTGTATAACAATACGTTTATCCAGAGACTCATAATTTTCATTAAAAATTTTACATATGTTCTCATATTTATCGTATAATATACATCCATCTAGTGATACTTTGGGATGATTTCTTAGATCCGCATACTGATGCTTCCATTCATTAATGGCAATTACATTTATAAACTCGCTCTCGTCCATAAATATTTTATCAAGATCAATTATAGACGATTCAATCAAATCTATAAACTCTTGACACATTGAAGTTTTATGATACTCTTCAATCTGTGCGGCGAAATTATTCCATGTATGCAAAAAGGTTTCTATTTCAGCAATTAAAATTTGATAATTGTTTGCCCTTTTTAATTTTGAAATATGTTTATCACTAACTTTGGTATAGAGCTGTGAATTATTAATATGCCAATTTTCACATAAATTCGTATCAGGATTTTGAGATGTTATAATAGATTCAACTTCAATTAATGAATTCTTTATCGAATCGATCAATTCATTACAAGTATCATTTCGAACTTTTGCTATTGCTCTATAATGAGCTATAATTTTTTGAATAAAGCCCATTTTTATTCCTCCGCTCAACTGCAATGACTACCGCAAATTATAGAAATCCTTCAACCGGCTTCCGCCCGTGTGGGCGTGACAGATCGCAATCGCAAGGGCATCGCAGGTGTCGTCCAACTTGGGGGGATTTTGCAGTCCGAGGAAGGTTTTCACCATCAGGATCACCTGCGCCTTGGTAGCCTTTCCGTAGCCTACCACCGCCTGCTTGACCTGTAGGGGGGTATATTCGTAGATCCCGATCCCTGCTTCCTCGCCGCAGAGCAGGATCACGCCCCGCGCCTCCGCTACGATGATGCCCGTGGTGGCGTTGGTGTTGAAGAACAACTCCTCCACAGCCATACAATCGGGTTTGTACAGCGCGATCAAGTCGGACAGCTCGGTGTGGATCTGCTTGAGCCGCTTTTGTACAGGAGTATGGGCGGGCGTTTCGATGGAGCCGAAGGCCAGAGTGCGGAATCTGGAATTTTTGTATTCGATGACCCCATAGCCTACAATGGCAATGCCGGGGTCGATGCCGAGAATAATCACGATGGGGCTCCTTTCTGTATGGTTCGGGGTTAGCCTTTCCCCAGTTCGCCGTTCCGTTTGTACGCCGCGACCACGGCGTCGCTGACGGTTCCCCGGAAAGCACCGTTTTCCAGTCTCGCGACCCCCTCGATGGTACTGCCCGCGGGAGAGCAGACGGCATCCTTCAGCGCGCCCGGATGGTTCCCGGTGGCGAGTGCCAGTTTTGCCGAGCCGATCAGCATCTGTTCCGCGAGGGTCAGAGCGATCTGCCGGGGCAGACCGCAGCGAACACCGCCGTCCGCCAGCGCCTCCAGAAAGAGATCGGCGAAGGCGGGACCGCAGCCCGACAGGGCGGATCCGGCGTCGAACAGATTCTCAGGCAGAGTGGTGAGCGTTCCGGCGGGGGCGAGGGCGTCGAGGAGTGTTTGCAGTTCGTCGGGGGCGACTACAGAATCGGCGGCGTAAAGCACTACGCCCTCCCCGATAGAGACGGGGGTATTGGGCATCAGCCGGATGATGGGGCAGTCCACGCCCGCCATTTCCCGCAGAGTTTCTGATCGCAGACCCGCCGCCATGCTGACGAGGATAAAACGGTCGGTACGCGATTTCAGAATCGGCGCAATTTCGCGGAGCATGTCCGACATCATCTGAGGCTTGACTCCGAGGAAGATATATTTACATTTTGCCGCTATGCCGCCGTTCTCGACGCATTGCACGGCAATGCAGGGATGTTCGGCGGAGAGTGTTTTTGCGAGGTTTTCCGCCTTTTCGGGGGTGCGGTTGGAAAGCAGGATGTTTCCGCTCTCTGATGCGGCGACCGCGCGGGCAAGGGCAGAACCCATATTGCCCGTTCCGATGAATCCGTAGGTGTAATTTGACATAGATTTCTCGTGTTCTCGGGGAGACTACTCCCCGGGAACATTCTCCCGTTAGAGTTTATTTTTTCTTCAATACAGCAACCCGATCATTCCCGCCGTAATCCCTGCGGATTTCGCAGGAATACCCGCGATCCCGTGCGATCTCCCGGAGCGCATCGCCCTGATCGTAGCCGATCTCGAAAACGAAGCATCCGTCCGGCGACAGTCGGTCGGCGAAGGCATCGACGATCCGGCGGTAGAAGATCAGTCCATCCGCACCGCCGTCCAGAGCCAGAGACGGTTCGGGGGAGAGATCGGGGCTTTCGGCAAGCACTTCTGTCCGGATATAGGGGGGATTGGAGACGATCAGATCCAGTACAGGCAGACCCGGAAGGGAATCGGTCAGCAGATCGGCGCGGATGGGGTGGAACCGCTCGGATACGCCGATCCCGTGGGCATTCTCCGTCGCGATCGCAAGAGCCGACTCGGATATATCCACGGCGGCGCAGACGGTATCGGGGCGTTCCCCGAGGATCGAGACGCCGATACAGCCGCTGCCTGTGCAGAAATCGGCGAATCGACCGTCTTTCGGCAGATATTCCAGCGCCGCTTCCACTACCCGTTCGGTATCGGGGCGGGGAATCAGGCAATCGGGGGTGACTTTAAATGTATACCGCCAGAAGTACCACTCGGATAGCAGATAGGCCAGCGGCTCGCCCGCGTCCACCCGTCGGCGTAGTTCTGCGCGCCTCTCGGGATCGGACGTGTGTTCATCAATCAGTCGTGCTTCAAAATCGGTGATCATAGGGTACCTTGCTTTGTAAGATAATCGTACAGATTCAGAATCCGCCGCTCCTGTTTTACGGCGTAGTTTACGGTCATGGCGGTGCCGCCCGTGGTCTGCTCGGGGATCCAGAAGGCGATCAGCCGCTGGGCTCTGTCCACCATGTATCGGTTGCGCGCCTGCATACAGCCACTATAGTATTCGTCCGCCAGCAGATCCACCCCGTCGGCACGTTCGAGGATCGACCGGTATTTTTCCCGATGGGTGGGCGGCCATTTGGCATCCTGCCCGGGGCAGGGAACGGCAATGGTCAGCGTAAGATCCAGTCCCCCACGATCCCGAAGGTCGAGCAGAGTCTCGGCGGCAAGGGTATCAAAGCCCAGCGCGCCACCGGTGTAGAACCGGTTGACGCCCCCGCGAACCAGTCTGGGGATCAGCCGCGTCAAGAGATCGGCGCACTGTCGCTGCTGGCTGTCGGTAAGTCTCCGATGTCCGGTGAATGCGCAGGAACGCGCGGGATCGGGCGGAAGTGATCCGCTTTTCGTTGATTGGATCATGGATTTCCTTTCCTGTTATAGCCATTCCTTCTCTGAAATCGCAAGTCGTAAACTTGGGTTCGCGCAATATGAAATCCCGCAGGTTTTATCATATTGCACGAATTATACAGAGAGGAACCTTGCGCAGTCCGATTTTTATGGGGGCGCCCCAGAGGATCCTCTCCAGATCGCCAAGATTCAGGTAGCTTTCGGAGGCGGCGAGAATGCGCACAGTTCCCGATTCGGGGCGCAGATCGGCGATCAGCACACGGCATCCGGCGGCGTCGGCGATTTCGGCCGCAAGCTGATCGGGATTTTCGGGAGGAATGATGATTCTTCCGTTTCCTGCAGTCGGATTTGCCGGTGCCGATTCAAAAAACGATCGGCAATCGTTCCCCGCAATGCGGTAAAACCAGTCCTCCCCGCGACTGCGGCGACCGAGAATTCCGGCGAAGGCGGCAGAAATGATGCGGAAGCTGTTGTATTGGTGCCGCATGGCCTCCAGAATTCGGGGATTTTCGTAAATCTTCGATTTTGTTGCCTTTTTCCCCCATTTGCAGAGGGACAGAACGAGTTTCTGCGGATCAGGCTGCCCGGGCTCGAAGTATCGGCCTTGGGAGAGAGAGACGGCTTCCGCCCGGAGCACCAGAATATCGTCGGGCTTCAGCCGATCCGGGGTATACTCCCCGGCAAAGGCGGGCAAATTCTCGTTTTCGGCGAAATCAGGGGTGTTCAGCGCGATCCGGAGATACCGTCTGCCGTTGACGTTGGTCTCCGAGGGGACATCGCTGCTTTTTGCGTAGACCTCCATGAGAAAATGCGCTCCTTTCTGTTGAAATCGTGGGTTTGGGCGGATTATTCCGGAATACTCCGTCCGATCTGCCGCGTAAAATGGCTATATCAGCGGCTGTCAGTCCTTTGAAAAGACTGCGTAGACATATTCCTCAATGATCCGTCGGGTGATGAAATCACCGTCGGCGTATGCGTTGTCGGCGAGTGTTTTCAGATTGCTGTAAATTCCGCCCGATGCGGCGTTTTCACCGTCGTAGGGGGGATAGTAGGTGTGGGTAAAGCCGTTGGCGTCCTTATAGGTCAGATAGGGACGGGCGAGATAGTCGGTTTCGTAGTCGCGCTGTGAAAATCCGGTGACGTAGGCGTCATAGACCAGATAGCCGTTATAGACCGCGAAGCTGTTGACGCCCGGGACGATGATAGCTCTGCCGTCCTTCAAATAGGAAGCGGAGGTGGAGGGCTTTAACAGATTGCCGCTGACGGATGATTTTTTGATCAGGATCGTACCGTAGCCGATACCCGTCTGATTGTAGGAGGTGGGGGTCATTTTGCCGTTGTCCTTGTGCAGCTTGGCAAGATTCGACAGCAGGGAGGTGGAGATCCGGGTGAAGAAGCGGATTCCCACGCTGTCGGCGTCTGCCTTCAGGGAACTGCCGACGATCGTGAAGGGCGCTTCGCTCTGGTGGAAGGGGTCATCCAGATCGGGGGAAACCTCATCCAGCGAGACCCAACCGGCATACAGGGTCAGGTCGCCCGTGACGGTGATTTTGGCATCGGCAGCGTATTTGCGATCGAGCTGCAAGGCCGCTTGGTTGGTGGTGAACCAACCGGCGAACAGGTAGCCGTCCTTCTCCAGCTGATGGGATTCCAGATTGACGATGGTGTTGACTTCAACCACGCGGGGAGCCTC
>CAYOON010000021.1:5885-13788 GCA_964405595.1 uncultured Lachnospiraceae bacterium
GAAGGTCAGGGTAAAGGAGCGGAACTGGCAGCGGATCTCTCTTGCGGGATTTGCGGGAATGTCCCCGTAATTCCAGTCAGACCAGCTTCCGTCGGTATTTTTCATCTGATAGCGCAGCGAGTAGTCCTGCGGGTCGATACCGTCGGGAAGGGCGGGCAGGGGATTTCCGTCTGCCGTTACCGACCATTCGGTTCCGGTGGGCATCTTGATCACGACTACGCGGACGGTGGCGGTCAGATTGTTTTCCGTGGTGGCGGTGATGGTGGTTTCTCCCGCTTTCAGCGCGGTGATTTTTCCGCCGTCCACCGAGGCGACAGACGGATTGGAGGACGTCCAGCGGATGGTTCGCTGGGTCGTATCGGCGGGAAGCAGGGTGGCGTTCAGCAGCGTCACGTCACGCTCCACCGCAACCCAAAGGCTTCGATCCAGCTTGATGGAGGTGGGGTAGACCGCCTTGCTTCGGACGATGATCTGGAAGCTGTCGCTGTATTTTCCGATGGTGACCTTGACGGTATAGGTTCCCGCGGCGTTCATGTTGTAGCCCGAGCAGGAGTAGCCCTCGATCACCAGCGAGGTTCCGTCGGTCAGATAGGCGGTGACCTCCAGACCGGTAACATCAAATTTATCCCCTATATAGTAGGTGGTTTTATTTGGAGGACTTGTGACCTTGATCCGCTCGATGTCGGCGATCAGGACGGCGTAGTCCATGCTGATCCAGCCCTCAAAGCCATTATAGGTGGTCTTGCCCCAGTAGGTGCTACCCGTCTTCTGAATCTCGGTAATGGCAACGGGGGTACCGTAAGGGATGGTGGTGAGAATGCTGTAGGAGGTGGAGGGACCGCTGCGCATATTCAGCGCGCTGGCAAGGGTCTGATACATGCCGGGTTTCATCTCGTCGGAGGGCGGCGTGTAGGAGGTATCCTTAGGCACGTTGTAGTAAGGCAGGTCTCTGGAACCGTAGGAGGAATAGAAGGAATCCCACGTCCAGGTACGGGTGTAGATAATGCAGTTTGAGCCGGTTCTTGACTTGTTGCATTCGTAGGTGATAAAGCCGGTAGAGGATACCGACATTACGAAGAGCGAGTGTCCGCTGCCCGTTCGGATGTGTCCACCGGGACCTACCGAGGTGAGGCAGTTCTTCAGGGTATTTGCCGTCCATCTTCCGGCGTCAAGTTTGCCGCCCAGCGCGTTGTAGCACTTGCTGGAGCCGGAGCCTGCGTCGAAGTAGCCCCAGGTGCGCCACATGCAGAATCGGGCAAAGCCCATGCACTGGGAGGAGAGCAGATCCACCTGACAGGTGGATTTGGTGCCCGTGGGCCAGTAGCGCATACAGTTACAGTTGGAACCGCTTGCCACGCAGATGCCCTGATTGTGGCAGGTGCAGGATCTGCCGTTCTTGGTAAAGAAGGAGTCCACGGGATAGTCGGAGAAGGGGAAGCTGACTCCGTTGATGGTGGTACCCGATGCGGAAAGGGGTTCTGCAACCAGTGCGCCGTCCTGGAAGATGGGATTGGCGTTTGTCTCCTCCAGTCGCTCGTCGTAAGGGGAGAGGGTCTTGGAGTCGGTGGTATAGAGATAGGCGAGATACTGGTCGTTGTTTACCGAAAAATCGGTTTCGTCGCCCGGGAATTCCTGAATGTAGGCGGGATTGTCGGCGTAAAGCAGGATTTCCTCTCCCGACTGCATGTTGAGATCGGCAAGCCCGTCCAGCTCCAGTTCCTTCGTGACCTTTCCGCCGCTCGAGAGGCGGTAGAGGGCATCCTCGCCCACAAACCAGATCTCGTCGCCGTGTTTGGAAAAGGCGCCGGTTGCCAAACTGCCGTCGTAAAGGGTTTTGGACTTTCCGTCGGCAAGCCGATAGCGGCGGATGGCACCGTCCTTGTCCGAATAGGTCAGATAGCCGTCGTTGTCGAAGGTGAAGGAGACGGCACTGATGTCGGCGACCGTCCGGCTGCTGCCGTCGGGGCTTCGGAGGGTCAGTCTGCCGTCGTCGTCCAGAATGTAGGTATCCTCTCCGCTGTCGAGGGCGGCGGCGGAGTTCAGGATTTCGTGCGTGCCGGACAGTTCGGACTCAACCGGAGCCACGGCGGCGCAGGATGTAAAAAGGAGTGCGGCAGACAGAAGCGCGGCTGTCGCCGACATCCGGAATTTTTGCATAATGTATCCCTGATTTCGTATGGATTCGGAGGGTTTTAACCTCCGGTCATGGTTTTGTATGAATACTGTTGCCGGGCGGATCGCTTGCGGGATCCGGGCATAGATATACATCATCATTCTAGCACAGAATCAATAAATATTCAATACTTTTTTGAAAAAAAGATTATTTTTTCTTTGGAGGCAAATACATGAAGCTGTCAGAGGCAGGAGTCGGGGAATACACCGTCCATCGGGTGATGTGGGCAGATCGGATGGAACGGCGGCTGCGGGTTCTGGGAATCTATCCGGGGGCGAGGATCACCCTTGCCGAAATCGGTACCGGCGGCGTGCGGATCCTGTACGCCAGAGGGATGCGGCTTGCTGTCGGCAGGCAGATCGCGTCGAGAATCACGGTGAACTCCCGATGAGAGCGGCGCTTGCGGGTGCGCCCAACTGCGGGAAGACCACCCTGTTCAATACCATGACCGGTTCCGAATACCGGGTCGCCAACCGTCCCGGGGTTACGGTGGAGCAGCGCGAGGGCATCTGCCGGATGGGAGCGGCTCCCTTCACGCTGATCGACCTGCCGGGGCTCTATTCGCTGTCCGCTTACAGCGAGGAGGAGCAGACTGCCGCCGACTGTCTGACAAAGGATCCGCCCGACGTGATCGTCTGCACAGTGGACGCCCTGTCCCCCGAGAAGGGGATGGGACTTCTCCGGGAGCTTCTCCCCCTCGGGCATCCCGTAGTGGCGGCGTGGATGCGGGCGGATCTGGCGGCATCCCGGGGGATCGGCTGGGATCTGTCCGCTCTTTCCCGGATGCTTGGGATCTCCGTAGTCGCCGTCTGTGGCAGAACCGGGGAGGGGGGTCCGGCACTGGCGGACGCCATCCTGCGGGTGAAAAAAATGCCGGATTCCTCCGGCTATCGGGATTTTGATCCCGATTTGGTGCTTGCGAGGGCGAAATCGGGGGCGGATCGGGGCGCGCGGCGTACCGATGCTGTTGATCGAATTCTTCTGCATCCGGCGTTCGGACTGCCGATCTTTCTGCTGATTCTCTCGATTTTGCTGTTTGTCACATTCACCCTCGGAGGATGGATCAGCGATCTGCTGGATCAGGGGATAACGGCGGCAATCGGAGTCGGGCGGCGGCTGTTTGACCGGACGGGAACGGCGGACAGTCTGGGATCGCTGATTTTCGACGGGATCCTGCCGGCGGCACTGTCGGTGCTGACCTTTCTGCCTGATCTGATCCTGCTCTATCTGGGACTGGGGATTCTGGAGGACAGCGGCTATCTCTCCCGGGCGGCTTGCGTCTGTGACCGACTGCTATCGAAAAGCGGGCTGTCGGGGCGGGCGGCGGTTCCTCTGCTGTTGGGGCTTGGGTGTACGGTTCCCGCTGTGATGTCCGCGCGAACGCTGGAGGGGCGGGAGTATCGGAACCGGGCGATCGGGCGGATCCCCTATCTGCCCTGCTCGGCGAAATTGCCCGTGTTTTTGCTCTTTTCGAAGATTTTTTTCGGGAAGATGGCGTGGATCCTGCCAATTCTGCTCTACGGGATCGGCTTTTTGATCGCTCTTGCAGGAAGGATCGGGGAACGGAGGGAGACGGAGTTTCCGCTCCTGATTGAACTGCCCGACTATCAGATTCCCGCAGCGCGGACGGTTCTGCTTTTCGTCCGGGATCGGGTGAAGGACTGCGTTCGCCGGGTGGCGACGGTGATCTTCCTTTCGTCGATTCTGCTCTGGTTTCTGACCTTTCACAACCTGTCGGGTACCTGTCTGCCGGAGGAGTCGATTCTTGCGGCTATCGGGAGATTGATCGCACCCCTGCTTGCGCCCTGCGGGCTGTCCGACTGGCGGATCGCACCCGCAATTCTGGCGGGATTCTGGGGGAAGGAGTTGGTGATTTCCACGCTGGCGATACTGTGCGAGGGAGGAATCGGGGAGACGTTGATCTTTGCGGGATGGACATGGGTGAACGGGCTGTCGATGCTGCTGTTTGTGCTGCTTGCGCCACCCTGCGCGGCCGCGCTTGCCGCGATCCGGCGGGAGAGCGGATCGATACTGCGGATGCTCCGGCTTGCCGGGCGGCAGATCGCCGTGGCGTGGATTGTGTGCGCGCTGTTTTATCAGATTGTCTCGCTAATTGTACGGATGTGATTTTTTTATATAACAAATATGTTTTTTGTAAAATTTCTTGGGGATGCCAGATGGGCTGAAAAATCGACAAAAAGAAAACCCAGTCAAAAAACAAGCATTTATGCCGATTCTAACCGGATTCTCTCTTTTGTCGAGGCGGGGCGCAGTGCAGCGCCCCGCTCCGTGTCAACGCCGTATGGCGGTGACACATAAAAGACCGGAACTCGGGGCAAAGCCCCGAATCCCGGTCTTTTTCGTTGTTATTTCCAACTGGACTTGGTTGTCAGTACCAGACGGTCGAGGGTAAAGCCGTCCTCGCGACCCATGATGGTCAAAGTGTGCTCACCCGCTTCGGATACGTTGAAGGTTCCGATCTTCACCCATGTGAAGCCGTTGGTATTTCTGAAATCGTTGGCGGTCTTCGCGTTTTTGCCGTCCATCAGCGCGATGACCGAATCGTCATCCTCGTTCTGGCAGCGGATCAGCGCGTAGAGGTTGTAGTTTCCGGCAGGCAGATTGACCTTGTAGTTCAGCTTCGCGCTCTTGCCGGTGACGGGATCGGTGACGGTGTAGCTGGCGTTTGCGTTGGGACCGAAGAATAGTGCGGTACCGTACTTTCCGCCGGTCTCCATCCAGCGATAGTCCTTGCCGTCGGTGCTGGCGGTGTTCCATGCGAAGTCGCTGTTCTTCAGCGCCGCTTCGGCCTCGATGATCACATCTCCGTCCGCGTTGGGCGCGAAGACCCTGTCGCCGCCGACGGTGACCTCTTCGTACTTCGCAATCTCGATGGCAGATACGATCCACTGACCCTCGAAGGTCAGGGTGATTGTTCCGTCGGTGGATTCGACTACGAAGCCGTATTCGCAGGTGCCTCCCGCGGATACGTTAATACCGCTGTGAACGGTCTTGCCGTTTGCCTTGATTACCATGTTCTTGGCGGCGTTTCCGCTGGACAGACGGTCGCCGACCGCTACCGTGACCACATATTTGCCTGCGCCGGAAAGGGTCAGACGAAGCTCTGCGGGCTTATCGGAATAAATGAAGCCCTGATCTCTCGTGGAGACTTTATCTACCGAACGCCGACCCGCTTTCAGCCATTCGAAGCCGGATAGCCACTCGAACCGCTTCGCACGGGAAGACTGTGTCGAAGTATCGATTCCGATATAGCCGCTCGCAGGCTTGGAGGAATCGCCGGTCAGGTCAAACATGAAGCTGTCGGATGCAGCGGATGTATCGTACTTCAGCCCTTCGAAACTGAGTTCGGGCGGGCAGGGCAGGATCTGCTCCTTTTGCTCGGTGATCGTCTGATAGCTCTCGGACGCACCGGTACGGGAGGAAAGCTCGCCGCGGCTTTCGTGGATCAGCTCAATCTTGTCGAAGGCCATGCCGGCGTCCGCCTGATAGATGCGGATCTCGTGCCAGCCGACACTGTCGAACTCTACGGTAAAGTTCAGCTTGTCAATGTTGTAGCGCACGCCGTTTGCCCATGCGCCGGTGTCGCTGTTGGTGGCTGTGGTCGTGCCGGTGAAGACGCTGACCTTGCCGCCGTCCACCGAGTAGGCGATCCGACAGGATTTGGCGACTCTGGTGCTGATGTTACCCTCGTTCAGGGTGGGGATCCGGAAGAAGGTTCCGTTGTACTTTCCGGTGGTGGTGACGTAAATCTTGTAGACCAGATAGGCCGACTTGTTTTCGTAATCAGAAGCGATTCTGGGGCTGGTTGACGATGTGTCGGGGAATACCTTCATGGAACTGCCCGATACGCCCAGATTCTCCATGACCTTCCACTCGTATTCACCGACCGCGACGCTCTCGGTGTAGTGCTCGGCCTCGATGGAGATGACGCCGTTTTCCTCAAAGTAGCCCTTGAACTGGGTCTCGGTAGACGGATCGACCAGCGCGGAGATCACGACGGGGATCTTCGTGGTATGTCCGTAGCTGTCGGTAATCAGGATCTGTCCCGAGTAGCTGCCGGACAGCTTCTCCTTGTTGACGCCCACCCAGATCCGGGTTTCGATGTTGACCTTCTCTGCGTAGACAGTCTTGCCGCCCGATGCGGTGCCGGTCAGGGGATTGCCGTTCTGATCGTACAGGCAGAGAACATCGTCGGCGGTGATTGTGAAGTCATAGCCGGTCGTTCCCAGCGAGAAGACGTCGATGAACCGCTTGCCGGTGGAGAAGGAAGAGAAGTAGAGCGTTGCGGGACTCTCGCCCGACTGTCCCTCGGCGGCGGCCTTGACGCCGTCCTCTGCCAGATCGGCGGAGATGTAGGTTACCGTGGGCTTTGCCGAGATCTTGGGCAGATAGTTAATGTCGGTGTAGGGGTTCATGATGTTGCGCCACTTGCCGTTGTTCAGTGCGTTGTAGGTCTTGATGTCGGCCATAATCTGCGTGTAGGCGGCCTCCGCCAGTGCGGCGTAGGCGTTGACGCTGGCAAAACGTCCCTGACTGAGGGCAAGCTGATTCTTTTCGGCGTAGATCGTCTTTTCCAGCATCAGCCGCAGACAGCGGGTCTTGTAGTAGACAATTTCATAGAAGGAATCTTTCCGGATGTCGGGCAGAGCGTTGTAAATCTTCTCCGCAACCGATTCCGCCTTCCATGCGCGGGTGAGCATGACCTCGGCCTCGTCCCCGAAGTTCACAAGGCTGTACTCGGTACCCTCGTTGTAGCCCAGCATCTCGGGCTTGTATGCGATAGCGGTCTGATAATAGAGGGTCATGGCGTCGGACAGCGTCTTTGCGTCCGCGTCGGACAGGGCGAAGGCGTCCTGATAGAAGGAGGTCATGTAATCGTCCAGATTTTCGGAGTTGAAGGAATCCTCCGACCACGCAAGGCTCATGAAGAAGTCGATGGACAGCTCGGCGGGCTTGATGTCGCCTACGTTGAGGATCCAGAGATCGTCCGCGCCGGCGTTATAAGCCTTGTCCATTTCCTCGTAGATCTGGGGGAGGGGGGTACTTTCTGTCCACAGATAACTGCGGGGACGACCGTAGTAGGAAACGTGATAGTATACGCCGAATCCGCCGTAGGTCTCCAGTTCGGAGGCGTTGGGCAGCTGACGGACGTAGCCGAAGTTGTCGTCGGCGTACATAATCATGCAGTCCTCGGGCAGCGAGATGTCGTACTTGTAGTACTCGGCGGCCTCCTTGTAGGGGCAGAAAACGGTGGCAAAATGCCGCTTTTCTCCGGTTTCTTCTTCCAGAATCTTTTCGTACTTCGCAAGGATCGCAAGCTGCGCCTCGACCGCCTGCTTGACGATCTCGGCCTGCTGCGCGTAGGATGCGTTCGGGATCGCCGAGTGGTTGACGCCCTCGTCGTGAACGCCGCGCAGACCGATGGTGTAAATGTTCTCGTAACGGTAGTTGGCGGAGACGCGATCCTCCCAGTAGGCGTTCATAGCCTCGGCGTTGACCGTGTAGTCGTAGGACGACCGCCAGTTGTTGCCGATCTTCGTCAGATTATACTTGCCCGCGTTGGCCTCGCACCACGGAACCCATTCGGTCTCGTTGTTGCAGAGCAGCATCTCGCAGTGGCTGGAGCCCATGATAATGCCGTATTCATCGGCCTTCGTGGCGTTGTAGGCGATGCCGGTGCGGGGATCCTTGTACTTGTTGAAGGCGTCG
>CAYOON010000022.1:0-13323 GCA_964405595.1 uncultured Lachnospiraceae bacterium
TGCAATTCTTAATGTTGGGGAATTCCAAAACCGGCAACGTATGTTTGAGGATTGGGTGAAAATCGGCAAATGGGGCTTAAAATAGCCGGCAAATCGTTTGATCATTGATGTTTTGCAAACTCCTTATGGAAAATCGGACAAGAGAGGCTACCGATCGGCAGCCTCTCTGACGGTTTATTGACTAGAATTACTTACGGCTGAAAATGTCGAACAGCGAATCATAATCGGAAGAGGAACGTTTTGCGCTGTCGTTGCCGCCTGCAAGATCATCGATCTTGGGCTTTGCGGGCTGAACGGTTTCGGGCTCCTTAGCGGGCTCGTCCGCTTTATCAAAGCCGGTTGCGATTACGGTTACGCGAACCTCGTCGTCCAGATTGTCATCTACAACGTAGCCGATGATAACTCTTGCATCGGGATGTGCCTCGTTGGTGATCAGGTCGGCTGCCACGTCAAGCTCGTCCAGCGCGAAATCGCTGGGGCAGGTGAAGTTGACCAGAATGCCTCTTGCGCCCGAGATAGAAGTCTCCAGCAGGGGGCTGGAAATTGCCATCTTTGCGGCGATCTCGGCTTTATCCTTGCCCTGTGCGGCGCCCACGCCCATGTGTGCGTAGCCGGCGTCCTTCATAACCGACTTTACGTCAGCGAAGTCCAGATTGATCAGACCGTCCTTGGTTACCAGATCCGCGATGGACTGCACGCCGTGCTTGAGGATGTTATCAGCCTCGCTGAAGGCGTTCAGAACGGTGATCCGGTTGGTGGACAGCTGCTTCAGGCGCTCGTTGGGGATGACGATGATCGCGTCTACGTTACGGCTGAGCTCGCTGATGCCGTTCTCGGCCTGCGTCATTCTCTTCTCTCTCTCGAACTTGAAGGGCTTCGTTACGACCGCAACGGTAAGTACGCCAAGCTCCTTGGCGATCTTCGCTACGACAGGAGCCGCGCCGGTTCCGGTGCCGCCGCCCATGCCGGCAGTGATGAACACCATGTCCGATCCCTTGATGGCTCCGGTGATCTCCTCGATATTCTCCTCGGCGGCCGCCGTTCCAACCTCGGGGTTGGAGCCTGCGCCCTGACCCTTGGTCAGCTTTTCGCCGATGGCAACCTTAATCTGCGCCTTCGACTTCAGAAGCGCGGCACGGTCGGTATTGACAGCGATGAACTCGACGTCGGTGACGCCTCCGTCCACCATGCGGTTTACCGCGTTGTTTCCGCCGCCGCCGACGCCGATAACCTTAATCTTCGTGCTGCAGTCAAGTTCAAAATCCATATTTTCCAGTGACATAATCTCGTCCTCCCGATATTTTTCGGTACTCGCATACCAAATCAAAATTATACTATACTATTCTGTATCATAACCTGTTTTTCAGATTTTTGCAATACATATTAGCAAAAATTAACGGATTCTTTACAAATTTTATTCATAATTTCCAAAAGAATCTGAATCATCCCCGTCGATCCACGCGATTCCCTTCTGCACATCTCTGACCGACAGCGTTCCCGTCACGTTCTCGTCGTAATAGTCGATCATTTTCTCCAAGAGACGCAGCTTGTCCGAAAAATCGGTATAGCTGCCAAGATCCACCTCGAAGCGATCCATGTAACGTATTTTCAGCGAAAAACGGTTGGAAAGATCGATCACGGTAACGCGGTCGTAACGATCCCAACCGGAGAGGGAAAGGAGTACGTCGTCCGTGTGCTTGGATTCGAATTCGGACGTGAACTGCACGTTCTGTCCGGTAATGGCACTCTTCACGGCGGGGATCGAGACGATCATCAATCCCGGATAATCGACCAGCAGCGCTTCCTCGGACAGGTAGCGATCCAGCATCTTCATTTCCCGGTTGATAACGTAGTATTCTCCCTGCATCTCGAAATAGAATGCCGCTTCCTCTTCCTCTACCGTAATATAAACCGATGAAGGCAGTCGGTATTCCACCGTAACGTTCTTCACATGGGGGAGATTTTTCTGCAAATTCGCCCGAATGCTGCTCTCGGAGACCGTGAAAATGATCTGACCCTTCTCTACCTTCGCGGAGGAAACCAGCGTCTGATAATCGTAGTAGGAGAGTCCGTCTATCACGATCTGCTCCACTCTGAAAAAGCGGTGTACGATCAGCACCGCAAAGACGGCGAGGATCAGGATCACGCTGAAAACGACCAGCAGCCGCTTGAAACTGTGGCTACGTCGGTTTTTATCGGAAAAATCCGAAAAAACCACGCTTTCGCGCGCCTCGTATACCGACTGTGTTGCTTTCTTCTTCATGGCGGCCGTCCTTTTTGTTTCTGACTGTCTTGGTGCGCTTCCATTCTATCACACTTTTTCCGTTTTTACAAGTGCTTTCAGATGATTCCAGATAATTTTTTCGGTATCCGTCACCGCGAGGGTGGATGCGGCGCGTTCCATGCCGCGCAGTTTGTCTGTGTCAGAGAGAATCTGCTCCATAGACTCCGCCAGTTTCGCGCCGGAAAGATCCTGATCCTCGATCAGGAGGGCTGCGCCCCGATCGGCGAAGACCTTTGCGTTCTTATACTGCTGATTGTTGGTGACGTTCGGCGAGGGGATCAAGAGCGACGCCTTTCCCATGACCGCAAGCTCGGACAGGGTGGATGCTCCCGAGCGGCAGATCACCACGTCGGCCGCCGCCATCTGCACCGGCATATCGTAGATGTACTCGCACAGGGTTACGTTGGGGAGAGTGTCCAGCCCCGCTTCCTTGAACTGTGCCGAGATTTCCGCATAGTCGCGGCTGCCGACGGCGTGGATCAGGCTGATGTCCGGGTGAGATGCCATATAGTCCCGGATGAACGGAATGATCTCCCGATTCAGATGGGATGCGCCGAGGCTTCCGCCGAAGGAGAGAATGCGATATCTGGAAGTGATTCCAAGATCGGCTCTGGCCTGCAAATGATCCAGCGTATAGAATTCGTGGGCAACGGGCATTCCCGAAAGAATGGTTTCACACTTCCCTTTTTCGAGGAATTTCGCCGCAGCCTCGAAGTTCACGAAGACGGTATCCGCCGCGTTTTTCAGCATCTTCACCGCAAAGCCCGGCTCGGCGTTGGATTCGTGAAGCGCCACCGGGATTTTCAGCGACGCAGCCGCCCGACAGACCGGATAGCAGACGTATCCGCCGGTTCCGACAACCAGATCGGGCTTGATCTCCTTCAACAGCTTTTTACTGGCTTTGACCGAGGTGATCGTTTTCCACGCGGTTTTCAGATTTTTCGGGGACAGGCTACGTTTCAGTCCGTAGATCTCGATAAAGTGGATGGGATAGCCCGCCTTGGGAACCAGCTTGCTCTCCAGCCGATCCTTGGTTCCGATGTACTCGATTTCGCAGTCGGGATCGTTCCGTTTCAGGATGGACGCGATACTTAAAGCGGGATTGATATGTCCTGCGGTACCTCCGCCGGTCAATACTACTTTCATATTTATAACCATACCTTTCTTCAATAATCTCGAATTTGCGGCGGTTTCGCCTTTGGCGAAATGATTGGTGGAACCAATCAAGGCACAAATTCGTAGTTTGAAAGAAGCCATCGGCTTCTTTCAAACTTTTCCTCCGAAAAGGTTATTTGCTGATTCTGGAATATCTGGATATGCTCAAAATGATGCCCATCTCGACCATCAGGAAGATCAGCGAGGATCCGCCGTAGGAGAAGAACGGCAGCGATATACCTGTGTTGGGGATCAGCGTCGATACGACCATCATGTTCAGGAATGCCTGTATTCCCACATGTGCCACGATTCCGGCAACCGTAACCGCCGCGAACGGATCGGGGCTGCGGCGGGCGATGGTCAGTCCCCGCCAGATGAAGGCAAGATAGAGCGCGATAATACAGAGCGCGCCGACAAATCCCAGTTCCTCGCAGATAATCGCAAAGATAAAGTCGTTCTGGGGCTGGGAAACGAACAGGTGCTTTTGCAGCGACTTTCCAAATCCTCTGCCGAACAGTCCGCCCGATCCCACCGCGATCTCGCCCTGAATGGTCTGCCACATATCGTCCTGGGTTCCGTAGTTATCGGGATTCAGCCACATGTCGATTCGCTTCTGGGCGTAATCGGGCAGAAAATCGGTGATCTTATCGCCGAACTGCACCAGTGTGAAGATCACCGTGACGACCAGTGCCAGAAAGATGATAAACCAGATCTTTTTTCCGCCGCCTGCCCAGATGGTCGCAAGTCCGATCAGTCCGATGATGATCGTACCCGAGACGTGATTCTCGGCAAATACCAATCCGCAGACGATCAGCAGCAGAATTCCGGGGATGATCGTGCTCGAAAGGGTGGTCAGTCCGTAGTGACCGCGCATGTGAATAAATCGGTAGAACTTATCAAAATACCACGCCAGCATCAGCACCAGCGCGAATTTCGCGACCTCCGATGGCTGGAAGCTGATTACCTTCAAATCCAGCCATCGCTTCGCCTCGCCCTCGCTGGTACCGATCACCAGTACCAACAGAAGAAGCAGGAGCGATCCGCCGAAGGCGATCGGGGTGAACTTCTTGATGATTTTGTAGTCGATGAAGCTGATCCCGACCATGGCGGTAAGTCCCATGGCAACGTAAATCAGCTGATTCCGGATGAAGTAGGCGCTGTCGTAGTTATATTTCGAGCTGCTTGCCGCGTAGGCGTAGCTTGCCGAATAGACCATGGCGGAGCCGATACACAGGAAAAAGAGGATGATGGCGAGCATCGGCCGGTCGATCTGCCCCCTGACCACGCGGGTCAGACGGAAGAAAGGCTTCGATTCCCGATCCTTCTTTTTTTCGCGTTTTTTCTCGATTTTTCCGCCGCTTTCGGGCACGGACAGTCCGCTTTCGCCCGAAAACTCTTCCATTTTTGCCATATCGGTCTCCTTTCCCGAAGTTTTCGTGTTATTTCCCTTTTATCGGATGCCAAAGAAGGCAAGAACGCAGAATACCAGCGTTACCAGCGAGAAGACGCAGACGACCTTGTTCTCGCTCCATCCGCATTTTTCGAAGTGATGATGAATGGGCGCCATCTTGAAGATGCGCTTGCCGTGGGACAGTTTGTAGTAGCCTACCTGTATAATATCGGACAGGCTCTCGCAGATATAGATAACGCCCACGGGGATCAAAATCAGGGGATTGTCGATCATGAACGCCAGCGCCACCACAAAGCCACCCAGATAGAGCGATCCGGTATCGCCCATGAAGATCTTGGCGGGATAGGCGTTATAGGTGAGGAAACCCAGCGTCGCGCCGACAAGCAGTGCGGATGCCAGCATCGACGAAAAGTTCGCCAGCACAAAGGAGGCTACCGTGAAGAAGGCCGCCACTACGAAGGTCACCGTTGCGGCAAGTCCGTCGATTCCGTCGGTCAGATTGACGCTGTTGACGATACCGGTGATCAGCACCAGCATCACGATATAGTAGCCAAGTCCCAGATCCAGATCGAAGTTGATATAGGGGATATGCAGTACGTTCGATATGTAGCCCAGCCGGGTCATGGCGAACAGGAACGCGCCTGCGATCACCAGCTGAAGCAGGTATTTTTGCGCGGGGGAAAGTCCTTTATTCTGCTTTTTCGAGAATTTCGTCAGATCGTCGATAAAGCCGATCACGCCGTTCAAGAGGGCAAACCCGATGCAGACGGTCAGCTTTCCGATCTCCGGTTCGACCTCGGGAAGGAAGTACCGCAGGGCAATCAGGGCAGCGATCAGGGTAAGCAGCGTCGCGCCGATGAAGGTCAGTCCGCCCATGGTGGGCGTTCCCTCCTTACCTTTATGCCAGCGGGGACCAATGTCGAGAATCTTCTGACCCATCTTTATGCTTTTCAGCTTCGGAATAATCCATTTGGAGCCCAGCGCGGTCAGCGCAAAGGTTACAACCGCGCACAGCGCAAAACAGATGAACATCTCTGTTTTCATAACAGCTAGTACCTTTCTCTTTTCACGTTTTATTGTACCCTACTTCACGGCAACTGCCAGATTACGCAGGCGTCTAGCCGTGAACGATTTGACCGGCAGTCAGCAGCTTCACGACCCGCTCCATGGCGATCGCCCGGCTGGCTTTGAACAGGATCGCATCTCCTTTTCCGGTTCTGCTGCGGATCGCTTCCGCCAGTGTCTCAGGATCGTTCAGATCGGGGACGGTGATCACCGAATCGGCGTCCATCCCGGCAAGGCGGGCGGCTTCCGCGATTTTGAGGGCATTCTCTCCAAAGGTAAACAGCATCGAAACGCCAAGCTCCGCTGCCGTTCTTCCTACCAGTCTATGCCCTTCGTCCGAATACCAACCCAGCTCCCGCATATCGCCGAGAACCGCGATCGGGCGGAGCTTTTGCTCCTTCGCCACCGTACACAGCACATTCAGCGCGGCTGTCACCGATTCGGGTGCCGCGTTATAGCAGTCCTCCAGGATCGTGCGGCCTTCCCAATCGAAGAAGTGCTGCCGAAGTCCTACCGGGCGGTAGTTGCGGAGTCCTCTGCGGATCTCAAACTCGCCCATTCCGGCAAGGATTCCCACCGTATACGCTACAGCGGCATTGAATACGTTATGCGCACCCGGAGCCGGGATAACGATACTTTCGATTCTCTCGCCATTGATGACCAGATCAAAGGCGGAGCCGTTCTTTCCGTATTCGATGTTATCGGCGAACACGTTACATTCGGGATTCTTCATACCCACATAGATGGCGTTCTTCTGTCCGGCAAGCAGCGGTTCGTCGCCGTTCAGGATCAGCACCCCGCCCGGCTGAAGGCCTGCCGTGATCTCCATCTTGGCGTCGCGGATGCCCTCTCTGGAGCCCAGATTCTCGATGTGGGAGCTTCCGATATTGGTAATGACGGCAATGTTCGGCTGGACGATCTTCGTCAGATAGTCGATCTCGCCGAAATGGCTCATTCCCAGCTCAAGAACCGCCGCCTTATCGTCCTCGGAGATTCCGAGAACGCTCATGGGGACGCCGATATGGTTATTGTGGTTGCCGTCCGATTTCAGCGTCTTATATTTCTCGGTCAGAACCGACCAGATGAATTCCTTGGTGGTGGTCTTGCCGATACTGCCCGTTACCGCAATGGTAAGCGGGTTGAATTTTGCCTTGTACGCCTTTGCAAGCTCCCCCAGCGCGCGCACGCTGTCGGGAACGATCAGATAGGTAGCATCCTCTGCCCCCGCTACGGTTCTCTCGGCAAGGGCGCATACCATGCCGCTGCGGGCACAGGCAGGGATATAGTCATGCCCGTCCAGCCGCTCGCCTTTGATCGCAACGAACAGGGATTTCTCATCCACTTCTCTGGAATCCGTTGTAATTTTCTCGACCTGTGTTTCGCCGTTTCCGATCAGACTTGCGCCGATCATTGCGGCAATATCCTTTACAGCGATTTTTTCCTTCAGTTCAACGATCATACTATTCTGTCTGCCTCCGAAAAATGATTGTCTTAACCCTTACGAAGTTCCAATGCTTTCGCAACCTCTTGTTTCTCTGAAAAGGGATGTTTCCCGTCCTTTTTGATTTCGTAGTCCTCATGCCCTTTTCCGGCGATCAGGATGATCTCGCCGTCTACCGCGTTCTGCACCGCATAATGGATCGCTTCCCTGCGGTCAACAATCACTTTATACTGTCCTTCGGGATTCACACCCGCGAGAATGTCCGCGATGATGGCATCGGGATCCTCTGTCCGGCAGTTATCGCTGGTAATGACCGAGAAATCAGCCATTTCTGTGGCGATTCTGCCCATAATCGGGCGTTTGGTTTTATCCCGGTCGCCGCCGCAGCCGAACAGCACCGTCAGCTTCTGATCGGGTCGCTTGGTTTTCAGTACCGAGCTGATCACGTTCTCCAGCGCGTCGGGGGTATGCGCATAGTCGATGATAACCGAGAAGGGCAGATCCGGGGGTGTCACCCGCTCTACTCTTCCGGGAACGCCGGCAATCTCGCCGATGGCGCGGGATGCGGTTTCTGGATCCACGCCCATGAGGATCGCCAGCGCCAGAGAGCCCAGCGTATTATAGACGGTAAATCCGCCGGGGATTTTGCATTGAGCCGTGAAATCTTCCCCGTTTTTGCGCTTTACTCTATATCTTATGCCGTCCATGGAGAGATACTCCACGTCCGCCGCCGCAAAATCGGCGTCCTGCACCTCGGAAATCGAGTAGCTGGGACAGAGATTCTTCTCATACGCGGCTTTCACATATTCGTTATCAATATTGAACACACCGACATCCGATTTCGTGAACAGGATTTCCTTCGCGAGGGCGTAATTTTCCATAGTTTCGTGGAAATCCAGATGCTCGGGGGTCAGATTGGTGTAAAACGCGCCGGCAAAATGGATGGGATCCACTCTGCCCAGCACCAGCGAGTGAGAGGAAACCTCCATCAGCACGATCTGTACCCCGTGATCGCGCATTTCTGCCAGATAGGCGTACAGACGCTCGGGATCGGGGGTGGTCATGCCCGCCGTCATGGTATGCCCTGCGTAGCTGTTGGTGATCGTTCCGATGATGCCGGTTCTGTATCCCGCGTCCTCGAAGATTCTGGACAGCATGTAGGTCATGCTGGTCTTGCCGTTGGTTCCGGTGATTCCTACCATCTTCATAGATTTCTCGGGATTCCCGTTCCAGTTGGAGAAGATCCATGCGGCCGCGTGTCTTGCGTCCTTTACGACCACGCAGGGCAGATCGCACCCTTCGGGTATGTACTCTACAATCGCCGCGACGGCTCCCGATTCCTTCGCGGAAGGAAGATAATCGTGTCCGTTGTACTTGGTTCCCGGGATGCACAGGAAGGCAGAGCCCGGCTTTACGATCCGGCTGTCTCCCGTTACTCCGGCAATCTCGATCTCCTCGTTTCCACGGAAATCGACAACCTCTGCACCCTTCAAAAGTTCACGCAGCTTCATAGTGACCTCCTTTTAATCATCATCCGAACCCATCATTCCGCCGTCGCCGTCGGTCTGATCCATATATCGACAGGTAATCTGTATTACGCTTCCGTAGGGCACTCTATCGCCCGCCTTCACGCTCTGCTCCACGATCACTGCACCCTGCCCCTGCTCATAATTCGTCGCTCCGGTGATATAGACGTTCAGTCCCATACCATACAGACGTCTGATTGCCAGCGCCGCATTCTGTCCGGACAGGTCGGGGACGGTAACGGGATCCATTGCCGTGGAATCACCCGTGTACAGGATCACCTTTCCGTTGATGTTTGTAACATATTCGCCGGACGCGGGGATCTGGGAGGTTACCGTTTCGCCGGTTCCGACGACCTCGCACTCCAGTCCCAGCTTCTGGATGGCAGCCTTGGCGTTGGCTACGGTGAATCCGCTGTATTTGCCCACCTTTACTGCGATTCTCGTCATTTCTTCCTGGGAATATACACGCTCGACGCCGAGGTAGGGCAGAATCTGCTCCATTACCGCCGCCACATGGGGTGCGGCAACCGTCGCGCCGTATTTGTTACTGGTCTGGGGCTCATCGACAATGATAATCACGCAGACCTGCGGATCGTCCGCCGGCGCGATTGCGACGCAGGAGCCGATACGGTCGCTTTCATCGGGCGTATCCCGCTTCTCGGAGGTACCCGTCTTCGCGGCAACCCGGTATCCTGCCACATAGGCATTCGCCACACCGACGCCGCTGGAAACGCCGTCCTGCAAAACCGCCATGATCGATTTGCTGACCTCTTTGCTGACAACCTGCCGCTTGACGCCCGCGTCGTATGACACGACCACGTTGCCCTTGTTATCGGTAAGAGCCTTCACCATATGCGGGGTCACCAGCGTTCCGCCATTGGCAACCGCGCTGATGGCAGTCAGCTGCTGGAGCGGCGTGGTTTTGAAGGTCTGACCGAAGCTGTAGCAGGCAAGCTCCACGGCGTTCATACCCGACAGCCCGGTAAACAGACCCGCCGATTCGCCGGGAAGGTCTATTCCCGTTTTGGACGTATATCCGTATGCCTCGAAGTATTGATAGAAGGTTCTCGATCCGATCCGCGCCGCCACCTGCATGATGGTCGGGTTACAGGACATCTGAAGCAGCTTATCAAAGGTATTGGTGCCGTGTCCGCGGGTTTTGTGACAGCGGATCCTGCTTCCGCCTACCGTGAGACTACCGCCGCAGGAAAAGCTGTCCGAAAAGCTGACAAGCTTTTCCTGAAGCGCCATCGAGGTAGTGACCATCTTGAAGGTGGATCCCGGCTCGTAAAGGTCGTTCACCGCCTTGTTGTTCCACATTCTGTAGACCAGCTGCCAGAAGTACTCGTTCTTCGCTTCTTCCTCTGTTTTCTCTCCCGCCGTTTCGGCGTCGAATTTCCACTCGTCATAGAGGGTGGCAAAGGATTCGGTCAGGACATAGGGGTTATTTAGATAGAAAGTGGGATAGGTTCCCATTCCGTAGACTTCGCCGGTATTGGGGTTCATCACGATTCCCGTAACGCGGTTGGCGGCTTGGGAGTTATGGTAGGTCTCTTTCAGCTGCTGCTCCAGAATACTCTGGATCGTGATGTCGATGGTTGTGACGATGTTCAGACCGTCCTCCGGCTCGATGTAGGTATCGTAGTCCGAGGGCATGCTCCCGCTCTGGGCGTTTTTGGTGGTGATATATCTTCCGGGTGTTCCCGTCAGATAGCTGTCATAGCGCAGTTCCAGTCCGATCAGACCTCCGTCGGTACCGGTAAAGCCCACGACTGCCGCCGCCAAATCGGAGTAGGGATAGTATCTCTTGGAGGTCGCTTCCAGATAAACTTGGGTCTTCAGCTCCATTTCGGTGATCAGCTTCCGAACCTGCTCGGCCGAATCCACATCCAGATCCCGCTGGATGGTGATGTCCTTTCTGTTTGAATAGTCATAGACCCGCCGGACAATCTCGTCCGCTTCCATCTCGGTGAACTCAGACAGCCGTCTGGCTACCTCTTCCACATATTCCTTGGTCAGCCGCTCTACTTCCGCCTCGTCAAGATCACCGTCGCCCGGCTCCTTCCCGTGCTCTTCTTTATACTTTTCGGAAGGCTTCCGTTCTCCGGTCGTAAGAATATCTTTCGGAGAGATAAAGAGACGGTAAGTCGTGGTATTGGCGGCAAGCGCCATCATGTTGCGGTCGTAAATCTGTCCGCGGACGGCGGGTACCGTGGTTTCCTGCTGAATATTCTTGATTACGCGGTTCTGGAACTCGTCATACCGCTTGATCTGAAGCTGATAGAGCTTTCCGATCAGCAGCAGACACATGACGGACATTACGATTACCAGCCAGAAACAGCGGTGATCAATTTCTCTGATTTTTCTGTTTTTCAAGCTATGCACGCACCATTCAATCGTTTTTAAGGAAATTACTTGAATGCAAAATTGAGAGTACGACAAATTCTGCCCTTACTCTCAAATCTTGCCGGTATAATTTTATTCATTGCCGCTGATAGTATTCCAAGTTCTCTGGAACGATTCGGAAATTGCCGACAGCAGCGTTCCGAAAACGCCGCCGAACATTTCATCGTCGGGCTCGTATATCTCTACGTCATCCTCGCCGTCCGAGCCGATATACACGTTCTCCACGTCGGCACTGGATACCATATCGTTCTTCCGGGCATACTCCTCCAGAATCCGCATATCGGTGGCGGCGTCGATTTTCGAGTTCAGTTCTTTTCTCTCGTTTTCAAGAGCGGCAAGTTCCTTGCGCAGCCCGGCAATCTCCGCGGAGGTCTGGCTGGTCTCAACCTTGCCCTGCACCATTACTACGAGCATCACGGCAAACAGCAGGCAGATTACCACCGTGCCTACAGCCGACTGCTTACGGATCTTCGATTTGCCCGCCTTTTCCCTGCCCGCGCGGCGGGAGGGCTTGGCAGGAGCGGATTTCGCGCCCCCTGTTGTATCAGAGATCTCAAGGGCGCGTCTTTTCGCAGGGAGCCCCCCTACGGCATCCAGATCTATTGATTCGACTTTCTTGGAATCGTCGGTATTTTCATACTTGATTTTGGAATAATCCATATCTACGTCAAGATTACGATTTTTCTTTGCCATCTGAATATCTCCCTTTATAGTTTTTCAACAATCCTGAGTTTTGCACTTCTGGATCTCGGGTTCTCTTCCAATTCCTGCTCGGACGGAAGAACGGGTTTGCGGGTCTGAAGTTTAATTTGCGGCTCGTGTCCGCAGATACAGACCGGGAAGGATTTGGGGCAGATACAGCCCTGCGCCAGCTCGGCAAAGGTCTGCTTTACGATTCTGTCCTCCAGCGAATGGAAGGTGATAACCGCCAGTCTGCCGCCGGGTGCCAGTCTGTCAACCAGCGTCCGCAGAGTTGGCTCGATCACGTCCAGTTCGTGATTCACTTCGATACGGATCGCCTGAAAGCTCTTTTTCGCCGGATGGTGTCCGCCGACCAACGCCTTTGCGGGCATAGCCGATTTGATGATGTCCACAAGCTCAAAGGTTGTCTCTATCGGCTTCTCTTTCCGGCATCTCGCAATCCGGTTGGCGATCTGGGGCGCGAAACTCTCCTCGCCATAGGCGTACAGGATTCGTCTGATTTCCGCTTCAGGGTATTCATTTATTACGGTATAGGCGGTAAGTCCGGCGCTTTCGTTCATCCGCATGTCCAGCGGCGCGTCGTAGCGGTAGGAAAAGCCTCTGTCCGGCGTATCCAGCTGATAGGAGGAAACGCCCAGATCAATCAGCGCGCCCTGCACTTTCTCGACTCCGAGTTTATCCAGTGCCTGTCCGATCTCTACGAAGTTACGGTTCACGAAGGTTACTTTGTCCGCAAACTCCGCAAGCCGCTGTCCGGCAGCCGCGATTGCGGTGCTGTCCTGATCCACCGCGATCAAACGTCCGTTTCCGATCCGTTTGACAATTTCCAGACTGTGTCCGCCGCCGCCTGCCGTACAGTCAACATAGATTCCGTCCGACACGGCAAGTCCGTCTATACATTCCTGAAGCATTACCGAATAATGCTTAAATTCACTCATTTTTTAGCCCTTTCCTTCAGGGATTGCGTTTTTGGATTTTTCCGCCTTTTTCAGCTGCGCCTTTACATAGGTAATATCAATAGCAGCTTCCCGGTCGTCAAATGTCTTCTCATCCCAGAGCTCCACATGATCGAAGGCGCCCGAGCTGACGACGTTTTTTACCAGCCCGGCGTACTGTCTGAATTCCTGCGGCAGCGCGATTCTGCCCTGTCCGTCTACCTGAAGTTCCTCCGAATTCGCGCCGAGCCACGAAATTGCATCGGCATCCTCGATCTTTTCCATCTTATTCACGATATCTTCGACGTATTTGTCAAATCCGGCGCTGCTGTAAAGGCTGAGGCGGCATAGACTCGATGGGCGATCCCAACCTCGCCGGCGATAAGGTCTGGCTGGCC
>CAYOON010000023.1:0-4358 GCA_964405595.1 uncultured Lachnospiraceae bacterium
GGATGGCAGAAAAGATACATGTAAGACAGGCGGGCGTAGTGCTGATTAACTGGCTGTCCGCCGCGCTGTCGGACAAAGCCCCCATGGAACTGCCCGAGGGCATGGATTTCGAGGCGGTCTATCGCTTCGCGCTTTTCCAGGGTCTGGCAAATCTCGCCTTCTACAGCGTGACCAAGCTGCAAAGAAAGCCCGATCCCGAACTGTATGCAAAATGGCAGCGGCAGTGCCTGGCGAATGTCGCGAGAACCGAGAATCAGCGCTGCGAGCGGGACCGGATCATCCGGACGCTGACGGACGCGGGGATTGATCTGCTTCCCATGAAGGGATGCCGGCTGATCGAGCTGTATCCCTGCCCGGATTATCGGATGATGGCCGATCTGGACATGCTCATTCCCCCGAAAAAGGCGGAGCAGGTGCGGGATCTGATGGTCGGTATGGGCTATCGGATCGAGAATTACGGCAATTATCACGACGATTCCTACTTTCGTCCCCCTTACGTTTCGGTGGAGATTCACCATCATGTGGGCGATGAGGTCGGCGAAAACTCTTTTGATCTGGAACGTGCGATCTACGGCTATTCCGAGGGGATCTGGAAGCGGACGCTTCCCGTGGAGGGACATCCCCACCTCTATCGGCTGGACGAAACCGAGTTCTATATTGAGATGATCCTGCATTTTGCCAAGCATGCCCTGATTTCGGGCGGATCGGGGATCCGTTCGGTGATGGACGTCTATGTGTATCTTTCGGCTTGCGGGGACAAGCTGGATCGGGCGCGGATCGACGCCGTTATGGCCGATCTGGGATTGACCGATTTCCTGCGCCTGACCGAGACGCTGGCGGAGCTGTGGTTTGGCGGATCGGACGAAGCGGCATTTTGGAAGAGTTTCGAAGAAGGCGGCGAGCTTGGCGAATTTGTTGAAGCACTGCTGACGTCGGGACTGTACGGCACCAAAGAGCGGAAGTACCGGATCCGGATAGAGGCGGAGCAGAAGCGAAGCGGGGATTTGAAGTCGGCGAAGCGGAAATTCTTCCTTTTCCGAGCCTTCCCGCCCCTGCGCTTAATGAAACTTCGTTATAAAATCCTGTGGAAGCTACCGTTCCTGCTGCCCTTTTTGTGGGTAGTGCGCCTGATCGACGCACTTTTCTTCCGCAGGGACACCATCCGAGGAGATCTGAACACTATGCGGGAAGATGGAGACGAAAGCAAAGGCAATTGAGATTTGTCTGCTTGATCCGCTGCTCCTCTTGATTTTCGTGGATATTCCCTTGTTTTTGCTCTTACGAGCCGAAACAAGGGAAATTCTTTATTCATTATTGCAATCTTTGATCGGATGCAGATTTTCATTCATTTTTCTGACATCATGCTTTCCGATTGCAAACTGTATAATCCATATGACAGCAAAAATCAGAATAAAAATCCCAAAATAGAGAAGAAAACCAACAATGCTATGCTCCATCCAGTATAAAAAATAAGCAATCGGCAACATGATTCCGGAAATAATGATAAAGTAAACGCCGGTCTGTTTCACAACGCTCCAAGTTTCTATTTCCCATATTACCGAGCTTGCGGCAAAACCGGTACCCAATAATCCGCAGAGAAGTGCCTGAAAAATAACCGCATTGATTTCATTCCCCATTGCGGAAATCAGTTCAGGCACACAAGGCGCATATGATCCCTTCGCCAGACCAAGTGAAATGATTATTGTGATTAAATATCCGATTGCAATTCCAATAGGAAATCCCAGAATGCCGCGCGATACTATTTTCTTTTTCATTTTTATAACCATGCCTTTCTCGAATATTTGAACTTACAGCCGAAATGACTGTCGCTATATACCCAATATTTTTTTGAGTTTTGATACATAGCGTCTGGATACATAGGTAATGGTGCCGTTAGATAATTTAACGCAAATCGTGCCAGTAAAGTTCAGATCGAAGTTGTTTACATTTTTCAGGTTAATGATTTCCGAATTGGATATACGGACAAACTGATGGGGTGGCAGCTGCTCCTCTATTTCGTACAGTCTGAGGCGTAATGCGTATTCACCTTTATGGGTGACGGCGAAAACTTTTCCGCCACTTGCGTAAATCCGAATCAGATCGTCCTGTTCGAGTACTTCAATTTTACTGTCCTTACTGCCTGAAATGATTGGCGGTATACCTTCCGATAACTTATTCAACAGAATACGGACATCATCCGTTATCGAAGCGGTCAATATAATTACCTTGGGCTCAATATAGGAGCTGTCTATTTTTACTTCGAACTGCATTTGAGACTCCTCCTCTCTGTTATAATATTATATAGAAAGCCGATGTTACTTTCAATAGGTTTCAGACAGTCGGTTGATTTCTGAATATAAGCGGTCAAAAATTAAATATGGCGGCAGAGATTTCTCCCTGCCGCCCTCTGTTTCTGTCAGTTGTCTCTATGTGCTGCCATATACGCCTCAATCTCGTCGGGATCCCGGATAATCGACTCGGACAGCACCTGGCAGCCGTCCTCGGTGATCAGCAGATCGTCCTCGATGCGGATTCCGATGGCCTCCTCGTCGATGTACAGTCCCGGCTCGTCCGAGATCACCGAACCCGGGTGAAGCAGACGGTCGGCGGCGACTTCGCAGTCGTGGACATCCAACCCGATCTGGTGGCTGACCCCGTGCATATAGTAGCGGGAAACTTCCTCGGGACGCTCGATCTTGCCCATGCGGATCAGTCCGTCCGCAAGTACCCGTTTGCAGATCTCGTTGAGCTCACGGGTTGTCATGCCCGGTTTTGCGGCTTTCGCTACCTCCCGGTTGGCGGCAAGTACGATGTCGTAGTACTCCCGCTGACGGGGGCTGTATTTCCCGTTTATCGGATAGGTGCGCGTAATATCGGCGCAGTAGCCGTCCACCTTGGCTCCCAGATCCAGCAGGATCAGATCGCCGTCCTGACAGAGTTCCCGGTTGGTGCCGTAGTGCAGCATGGTGCCGTTGCTCCCCGCGCCTGCGATGGTGGGGAAGGAAGGACCCTCCGCCCCCTGCGAGAAGATCTCGCACTCGAACTGTGCCTGTACCTGATACTCGTACATTCCGGGACGCAGGGTGGACAGCACCCGGCAGAGACCCTTCTCGGTTGCGTCAATGGCACGCCCGATGGCGGCGATTTCATCTTCATCCTTCTGACGGCGCAGAATAGCGACGGGAGTGTGCAGGTTCCCGATCTTCACATAGGGGTAGAGCGCGGCAAATTCCTTCGCCTTGACCAGATTGTAGTCGGGCAGATCGGCTTCGGAGTGACGCTGACAGTCGAAATAAACGGTTTCCACCGCATCGCCTGTCATAAAGCCGCCGATCTCCCGATCCAGATTCTCGATCACCCGGACGTCGTCAATAGCGCTGACGGCTTTTGCCTCCTCTACGGTGACCATTTTCCCCGTCCAGCGGACATTGTGCTCATCTACTCTTTCAATGTAGAGGGTGGTGCTGACCTTTCCGTCCAGCTTTTTGATACAGAGCGCCATATTTTCTCTGGTCAGCCCCGTCAGATAGAAGAAATTGCGGTTGACGCGGAAGGGATAGTATTCATCCTCGCTGACGTGGATGAATATTCCCGAATACAGGATAGCCATACTGTTATCGGCAAGCATTTCGGACAGTTTTTCACGGTGTTTTAATACAGACATACGGATCTTCCTTTCTGTGCGGGCTCCGGACGAAGCCCGATTCTCTTCCCGGTCATTATAGCACAATCACCGTCCGATTGCAAGAAAAGATCCACTGAAAAAACGGAAAAAATTGTGAACTTTTTTTGAAAATATCGGGAAATAACTGTACAAGCAGGAAGATCTATGGTATAATATCGGTGTGAGTTTGCGCATATTTTCCCGCCTCCCGGGCGGAGTGCCATCATGTTCCGATTCCGTTTCAGGAACGGAAATCGGCTCTGCCTCCGGCAGATTTGCCGGAGCAGTAAAAGAAAGGTATGGTTTGAATCAATGGACAGAAACTACAGCATTCAAGAAAACCGCGAAGCGGACAACATAGATTTTGGGGTACTCTGGGGTATTTTCACGCGCAGATGGTACATCATCATTCTGATCGCGATCCTGACCGGACTCGGCACCGGTGCCGTTGCCTCGCTGCGATATGTGCCCAAATATTCCGCGTCGGTGTCCTTTCTGATCCGCACCGATACGAACTTTTCGACCCAGTATCAGAATACCAATGTAAACGACGCGATCGTCCACACCTACGAGGTAGCGTTCAGATGTAACCGGGAGTTCTGCGAGTTTCTGAACGAGTATGCGGGCACTAAAGCAGAGCTGGGCTATACCGCTGCTGACGTTGCGGCTATGATGAGCTGCGAGCAGATTCTGG
>CAYOON010000023.1:4368-13113 GCA_964405595.1 uncultured Lachnospiraceae bacterium
AAAATAACCTTTTCCTGCCCCGATCCGATCGCTGCCTACAATCTTGCCGAGGCGCTTCGGCTTCATGCCAACACCGAACTGGAGGCTCGTTTCAGCAGTCTGTCGGCAGTGGACGTTTTCAACGTGCCCGAACTGCCGCAGGCGCCTGCGACCCGGGATCCTTTCGTAAAGATGTTCGTGGTGGGATTTTTGATCGGCGCGCCCCTGATGTACGCGATCTTTCTGATTATAGCCCGGACTGACAAGATGATCCACGGGGAATCGAGCATGGAAGCGTTCTCCGAATACCCGCTTCTCGGCGTCGTTCCGACGCTTACCGGCAAACGGTCGGGTAAGAGCGGGAAGAAAACCTATCGAGGTTGAAAGGAGTGATCAGGAATATGAAGACGAATAAAAACGAGAAAATCAACTACAGTCACGCGCTGCTGGGTCAGGACGCATCCTTTCTGGAATCGGAAGCCTTCAAGACCATTCGAACCAATCTGATCTACTCCTCCAAAGGGGAGAAATGCCCCGTATATGCCGTGACCTCGTCCTATGCGCACTCGGGAAAATCGGTGGTATTCGCCAATCTGGCGCTGACATTCGCGCAGCTTGGCAAACGGGTACTGCTGATGGATCTGGATATGCGCTGCCCGGTTCAGCATAAGATCTTCCGGCTGCAAAATAACTGCGGAAGCAGCGAGGTGCTTGTGGGGCTTGTGAAGGATCCCGCAGAGGCAATTTCGCAGACGCATATCGAGAATCTCTATCTGATGACTTCGGGCAGAATTCCGCCTAATCCCACCGAGCTGCTTGCCGGTGAGCAGTTGAAGCGGCTGATCGAGGAGGAAAGGGAACAGTTCGACTATATTTTCCTGGATCTGCCGCCGGTCGGCGTTGTCACCGACGCGCTGATCGTGTCCGAGTATGTGACCGGCTACGTTTACACTGTCCGGGCGGAAATGGACAGCAAGCCTGCCCTCAGGGAATGTCTGGATAAGATGGAGCAGAGCGGCGCGAAGGTGCTGGGCTTCATTCTGAACGATGTGAACCCCGAAACGGAGAAGGGGTACGGGAAGGGCTATAAATCCTATCAGTATGGCTATCGCTACGGCGAGAAGAGCGAAGGCTGAAGCATTTGGGGGTGTCGCGCGGTCGGCGCGTCACCCCTGTATATTCAACAAACGCCGCAAACCAAAGGCAACCGAAGAAAGGCATGGAGAGCATTATGAAAAAAGTGATTGCGATCGGTGAGGCGCTGATCGATTTTATCCCCGGACAGACTGACTGTACGCTGGAACAGGTGGAAACCTTCACCCGTGCCTGCGGAGGCGCGCCCGCTAACGTAGCGGCGGCCGTGTCGCTGTTGGGCTGCCGATCGGCACTGCTCACTAAACTGGGACAGGATGCCTTCGGAAATTTCATCGTGCAAACCCTGACCGATGCCGGAGTGGATTGCAGTCATGTCCTGCGTACAGACAGGGCATCCACCTCGCTGGCCTTCGTCAGCCTGCGCGCCGACGGGGGACGGGATTTCTCCTTCTACAGAAATCCCGGAGCCGATATGCTGCTCTCCCCGGAGGATCTGGATCCAAAGTTTTTCTCTGACTGTGCGTCTCTGCACTTCTGCTCGGTGGATCTGGTGGAATGTCCCACGAAGTACGCCCATCTGCGTGCCATCGAGTACGCGAAATCGGCGGGCGCGCTGATCTCCTTCGATCCGAACATCCGCCTTCCCCTGTGGGGGAGTGCCGCCGACTGTCAGAAAGCGGTTCGGGAGTTCCTGCCCTACGCCGATCTGATCAAGATCTCGGACGAGGAAAGCGAGTTCGTGACGGGATATGCCGATCCCGATAAGGCGGTGCAGTCGCTGCTTGACGGCGGTGCAAAGGCGGTGCTGCTGTCCCTGGGCGGCAAGGGCGCGATGCTTCGGAGCAAGGGCGCGTCCTGCATGGTTCCCGCCTATCCCGCGAAGGTGCTGGATACCACCGGTGCCGGCGACTGTCTGATCGGTGCGCTGCTCTACCGTCTCTGCCGGGATGGGATCGACGCAGACGGACTGGCCGCCCTTTCGGCGGATCGGATGCGCGATTATCTCACCTTCGCGTGCAGATGCGCCGGGATGAGTACCGAAAGACACGGGGCGATTGCGTCCTACCCCACGAAAGGGACGATGGGGCTGTAAAATACTTATATTACATTGAGAAAATCTTGCATCCCGGTCGGTTTTGCCGATCTTACCGTCTTTCCCGCACGAAAGTGATGCAAAATATAGGCAAATGGAGAAAGGTGTAGTCATAAACATGAAAAAACTGCTTCTGATTCTGCTGACGTTATCCGTTTTCATTTCAAGCTTCAGCGTTCTGTCCCTCCTGTCCTTTGCGGCAGACGGGGTTCAAACGAAAAATACCGTATCCTATGCGTCGAACGGGCAAAATCTGCTGAACGCGGGCGGAAAGGCGTTCGCGCTGAACCTATCGGTGAGACAGCAGGCGGACACCTTTGATCTGCGTCTGATCGTCATCGAGGATCTGCGCAAGGTGGATCATACTGCCGATCTGACGGTCACCTTCTCCTTCTCCGCCAAAGGGAAAAACAGGGAAAAGAGCTATACCTTAAAGGCGGAGGGCGGCGATTTCAAGCGGTATGCAAGCGTCAACGCTGCCGGAAAGATCTATACCGCCGCCGAAAATCACGCGCTGTTCGGAATCGTGATAAACGGCATTCCCTACGAGGATTTTTCCGCTCTGCAAGTGACCGTGAAGCAGGGAAATCAGACCCTGTACACGGGAAAGATGCCCTACGGAACGCTTTTTGCCTCCGATTCCGATTTTCAGGCGTCCGTCGTGACCGATCTTTCGAAAAAATGGATGTCCTTTATCGACGATAATACGAAGATCAACCAGATTTCCATCCCGGGTACCCATGACAGCGGGGCGAGAACGGAACCCCTCTCGGGAACGGCAAAGACGCAGAGCGCAAACATTACACAGCAGCTCGAAATGGGTGTCCGTGGGTTTGATATCCGATGCAAGGTTGAAAACGGAGGATTCCAACTCTATCACGGAATCACAAAGCAGCCCGATACCTTCGATCAGGTGCTGGAGGCCTATGAAAACTTCCTTACCGTGCATCCCGGTGAGACGATCCTCATGAGCATGAAGCAGGAGGACGACAATAACGCAAACTTCAATTCGATCATGGCATCCTACATCCAGAAAAATCCCGATCTGTGGTATACCAAAAACGCTATCCCTACGCTGGGAGAGGTACGGGGCAAGATTGTTCTCTTGAGCAGATACGGCGGATCCTCGGCGCCGGGAATCAGATTGGATCCCGGATTTGCCGATAATACGGCGTTCACCGTCAATAACGGCGTTGCTTGTAGAGTACAGGATTATTATGAGGTAGGCTCCTCCTCCAATCTGGACAAAAAGTGGTCGATGATAGAAGAGCAGCTGAATTACGCGCATTCGGCATCCGCAAAGAATACGCTTTGCATAAACTTCACCAGCGGATACACGTCCGGTCTTTTTGGACTTCCCAGCATCACGATAGTATCGAACAAAATAAATCCCCAGCTGAAAACCTTCTTCGCCTCGGCTGAAAAAGGCAGTTACGGACTGCTCCTGTCCGATTTCGCGGACGCTGCCCTCTGTAGCGGCATATTTATGACGAATTTCAATCAATAAACCCAGATAAAGGAGAAATATTATGACAAAACCGGAACTCAATCAGACAATCAGCGGATTCACGGTGAATAAGATCACCTATATTCCCGAGGTATCCGCCAACATTTACGAGATGGAGCACACCAAATCGGGCGCAAAGCTCCTCTGGATGGACGCTGACGACGATAACAAAGTCTTCGCCGCCGCCTTCAAGACCATCCCCGAGGACAGCACCGGCGTCTTTCACATTCTGGAGCACTCCGTTCTCTGCGGATCCAAGCGCTATCCCGTGAAGGAGCCCTTCGTGGATCTGCTGAAATCCTCCATGAACACCTTCCTGAACGCCTTCACCTTCCCCGATAAGACCATGTACCCCTGCGCAAGCTGCAACGACAAGGACTTCGCCAATCTGATGGCTGTCTATCTGGACTCGGTCTTTGCGCCCAATATCTACACCTATGAAGAGATCTTCATGCAGGAGGGCTGGCACTATGAGGTGGAGAAGCCCGAGGATCCGCTGACCTATCGCGGCGTGGTCTTCAACGAGATGAAGGGATCCTACTCTTCGGTAGGAACTCACGTCTACGAGCATATCAAGCAGGCACTCTTCCCGGACACCCTCTATCGTTTCTCCTCCGGCGGCGATCCCGTGCATATCCCCGACCTGACCTACGAGCAGTTCCTGAACGCCCATAGAAAATACTATCATCCCGAGAACTCCTTCCTCTACCTCTACGGTAAGATGGACATCGCCGAGCGGCTGGACTTCATCGACCGGGAGTACCTGTCGACCTACACCCGCACCGGCACTTTCATCGACATCCCCATGCAGTCCCCCGTGGTCAACATGGACGTTACCGGCGAGTACGCTGTAGGCGCGTCCGATCCGCTGGAACGCAACAGCTATATCTCCCACGCCTGCGTGGTGGGACGCTTCGACGAGGCAGAAAAGATGCTGGCATTCCGCATCCTGTCCTCGGCGCTGGGATCCACCAACGAATCCCCGCTGAAGAAGGCGGTTCTTGCCGCCGATCTCGGCGACGATCTGGCGGTCTATCTCAACGACGGTATCGCGCAGCCCTATATGGAGTTCCAACTCTGTAAGACCGACGCCGATAAGAAGGACGCCTTCATGGCACTGCTCACGTCCGAGCTGCAAAAGTACGTCCGCGAGGGCATCGACAAGAAGATCCTGCTGGCGGAGATCAACCAGACCGAATTCCACCTTCGGGAGGGCAAGCAGGGCGGTATGCCCGCCGGGCTGTCCTACGGACTGGACATCATGGACGGCTGGCTGTACGGCGGCGCGCCTGAGACTTATCTGGTCTACGAGGAAGCGCTGACGAACATCCGGAAGGGTGTCGAGGGAAGATATTTCGAGGATCTGATCGAGAAGTATATTCTCGGAAGCACGCATAAGGCGCTGGTCGTGATTACGCCTTCCAAGACCAAGGGCGACGAGGATGCCGCCGCCGAGGCAAAGCGTCTGGAGGAATATCGCTCGACCCTGACCGAGGCTGAAATCGACGGTTTGATTGAGAAGAACCGCCGTCTGATCGAGCATCAGACCAAGGAGGACACGCCCGAGCAGATCGCTACCATTCCCCAGCTCTCGCTGTCCGACGTATCGGATCAGATTGCCGAGCTGCCGCTGACAAAGAGCGCGCTGGGCGATACGCCGCTCTTGTGGTCGGAGATCCCCACCAAGAAGATTGCCTATATCAACTACTATTTCGACCTTTCGTCGCTTGCGCCCGAGTACCGTCAGTACGCGCCGCTGTACGCCGAGCTGCTGAGTCAGCTTTCCACGAAGAAGCATTCGGCTGCCGATCTGAACGCCGAAATCAAGACCAGAATGGGCGCGTTCTCCACCTTCACGCAGATCATCACCGACAGTATTGATATATCCAAGGTAAAGCCGGTGCTGTCCGTGCGCATCTCGGTGCTGGAGAAGGGAATCGCCGACGCTATCGAGCTGGCAGGCGAGGTTCTCACCGAAACGCTGACCGATAAGGATGAGGTCGGCAAGATCGTTTTGCAGATCAAGAACTGGATGCAGCAGGGAATCAGCCAGAGCGGCAACTCCTACGCCATGACCCGCGTCAAGTCCTATGACTCGGTGGAGGGTGCTTATGAGGAGCTGTTCAGCGGAATCTCCTACTATCGCTTCCTATGCTCTGTCTGTGAGAAGATCAAGACCGACTATGACGAGGTTGCCAAGGGCTTCGCGGCCGTTGCGGCCTGCCTCACGGCGAAAAATCTGACCGTTGGTCTGACTGGCGAGAAGGAGATCCTCGACGCGCTGAAGGCATCGGCTCCCGCCTTCCCCAAGGGAGAGAAGAAGGCCGCCGCTCCCGCGCCTGTACCCGTATATGATGGTAACGAGGCGTTCATCGTACCCGCAGGGGTCAGCTATGTGGTTCGCGGATGCAACCTTATCAAGGAGGGCATGGAATACACCGGCGCATTGCAGGTGCTGTCCAAGATCCTGACCTACGACTATCTGTGGAACGAGATCCGCGTTCGGGGCGGTGCCTACGGAACGGGCTTCGTGGCAGGATGGACGGGCGGATGCCTCCTCTACTCCTACAGAGATCCGCAAGTCAAGGGAACGCTGGAAAACTACACGAAAATCCTTGATTATCTTGCTGATTTTGCGAAAAAGACGCCCGATATTACGAAATATATCATTTCTACCATCGCAGGCTCCGATCGTCCGCTCTCTCCCCGGGATAAAGGATCGAGAGCGCAGATGTACGCCCTGTCGAACCTCACAGATGAGAGACGGGGAGAGATCCGCCAGCAGATCCTTGCGACCACACCGGCGCAGATCGAATCGCTGTCCGGACTGATCCAGAAGATGACCGATCTGGATCACGCCGCCGTCGTCGGAAACAAGACGAAGATCGACGAAGCCGGAGACGCGTTCCCCAAGAAAGAGGAAATCTGATTCGAAAAGAGAAGCTGCCGCACGAAATGTGCGGCAGTCAGTCTTTCTCAAAAGACCGAAATCCCCGGGAATCATCCCGGGGATTTCGTATTAGTCCCGTTCAAAAGCTCTATTTTTGCGCTTTTGAATCAGTATTATCGCAATAAGCGAAGTCGCTGCAAGCAGGATAGTCCAAGTCCCGGACGCATCGCCCGTTTTCGGTCCATCCCCGATTACCACCTCACCTCCTTCATAGGATAGAGTGATGGCAAAGCTTCCGTCGACATCCACATCGGTAGCCGTGCTTTCAGAATCCCAGCGTACCGTGACAGTAAGGAAGCAATCCCCACCGGGCGCAAGGGTGATTGGTTCGTCTCCGAGCGGGTCACTCGAAAGCTCAATCTGAAGGGGAGCTTCCGCACGCAGAACCGAATTGGTCAGCGAGAGCTTTACCGCCTTCTGTCCGCCGTTTACAATTCTCACCCGCAGCGTTCCGTTGGCACCGGGACACAGCAGCGTGCCGACGCTCACATTGACGCAGTCCTGTTCTATTTCGACGGTATGGGAACCCGATACCTGTTCCAGAGAAATCCATTCGCCGGAATCAAATCGGACGTCGGAAGCCGACACGGCGGATACCGAAAAAGAACACAAAACATATACCGACAACGCTGCGAGCAGTGCCCACAGCACCGGGGCGGCATATCTTTTAAAACGCACACTCGTCATACCGACGCATCATTGCTAATTGATTAGTGGTTATGCGAGGCAACAGGAGCGTCGTTTACGGTATCCTGCACATAGGTGAGACTGATAGAGAAAGGAGCTTCATCCGCTGCAAAGTTGCCCTGTGCAGTAACCTGTACCACAACATTGAAGGTGCAGCTTTCCCCGGGAGCAAGCACATCGCCGTCCAAATCGGGAACGGAAACCGTAAAAATATCAGAAAGTTCGGATGTTACAACCGTATAATTCCCAAGATTTGCGTTGACGCTGCCTTCATTGGTGACGGTAACGGTGTAGCTTGCCCAAGCACCGGAGAGAGAAAAGTCCACAGCGGCAAATTCTGCGCAGTCATCGCTGATTGTAACGGAAGGCTCGGCAGGATTGTTTGCAAAATAATCTTTCGCAGCACCGTATGTAAGGGTTACAAGACCATTCTCATCATTCTTGTGGGTACGACTTCCCATGCACGCCCATGCAATTGCTTCGCCAACCTGTGTACCGTCGGCAGCACCGTTATCCTTTGCTTTTTCGGGCTTATAAATGTCGAAATTCTCATTTGCCTTTATCATAAAGCTATGAATCGAGTCCGGCGTTTGGGTGGAGACATAGTAATTTTTTCCAACCGGAATCATCACCTGATTGCTATACTCGGCAAATTCATCTGCCGTAACGGAAACGGTTTTCGGCTGGGTATCGTCAATGGCATAGATATAGTAACCGGTGGGCTCTATATACTTGACTTGGATGGGATATACCGTTACGTCATAGGTCGGTACATCGATGTCCAGCTTGGCACCTGCGTTGCTCAGCTCCACCTGTGCATCCGTGATCTTTACCGACCAGTTCCCGTTTGCCGATACGCTGCCTTTTACAGACAGTTCGCTGTTCCACATAGCATAGGCCGTAATCGCCGTGCACATTGCGAGTGCGGCTGCGGCAACAGAAATAAGCAGCTTTGTTTTTTTGGTTTTCATCATGTGTAAATCTTCCTTTCATTCTATCAGGTTGTTGTTTGTTAGTTTACGCTAACTCCGCGGCGGTTAGCAGCCATAAGTTAGTTGATGCTAACTTATGGCTGCTATTAGTATAGCATTTGCCGAGATTTTTGTCAATTGTTAACATATACAAAAAATCAAGATGAATATTGCAAAATTGTGGAAATACAATACAGAAAACAGCAAAAAAACAGTATGGACATTCAGCTTTACTGAAAGTCCATACTGCAAAATTGCTATTATTTCTCTCCGTCCGAATCTCTCTTCTCGATTGCGTGTTGTTTCTTCTCCACAATCGTCTGAACGGGGAAGGGATCCAACTCCGGATTGGATTTTTCCAACGCCTTGCGTTCCCGACGTCTCTTCACCAGCGGAGAGACCTCCTTTCTTGGCGTCCACCCTCTTGATTATTTGGATAGAGATAGTAGGTCTTGGTGCCATC
>CAYOON010000024.1:0-13089 GCA_964405595.1 uncultured Lachnospiraceae bacterium
CATACGGGCAAAGTCCCGGGTTTTTGTGGTTATGAATCGGAATAGGAGTTACTTGTTTTATCGCAGATAGGGTTCCAAGCAATTGGCGAGTGTAACATCGAACGAGAAAAAATCCGACATGGAGTAAGCCATTACCGACGTATCAAAAAAATCGGGAATTTTCTCCTGAAAGCTTTCATCGCGCCCCAGACAGGTAATATCCCCGGGTGCATCTTTCTTTGGCAGCCAATCCAGCGCTGCGCATCTTTCTGTTCTTTCCGACAGCCATTCCTTTGCCTGCGCTCTTGTTTCCTCTGAAAGACCGTCCGGCAGTGAATAATCGGGAGAACGATGATGTTTAATCGGGATAAACTCCAGCTCGTTGGCGATCCCGGGATCGGGGAGTTCGTCTCCGATCCAACCGTACAGGCCTACCAGCATGGTTTCGTCATAATATTCCGACGGCGCCAATATGGAAACTGGGTACTTCTGGATTTTGATCACCCGCAGCAGGGCATATTTCCCGAAACAGGAATGGTTTTGAACATTCGCGGAAGTCACGATCCTGTAAGACAGCAGGCTTCCAACCGGCCAAGGGCAATGATGCACCGTGGGCTTCCGGAGCTTTTTCGGCGCGGGCATGGGGGACAACAGCTTGCTTTTCAGATCTGCCAGCACCTTTTTTCGACGGTTATAATTCTTCTGATTGCCGGGAAAATCCCATTCGGCAAGATCGCTTTCCATGAGTGACAGCGCCTTGGACTTCGTAAATTCGCTGAGCCGCCCCTTATTCCATTCGCAATGTGCCAGAGCGAACCAGAATGTCCCTTCATCGGGAAAGCCGCAGTCCAGAATCGCAGAATAATAGTCGCAAAGCAGCTTCTCTGCTTCATCGGATGTTTTCCCTACCGACAGCAGTGCGCTGTATTCGTGACGCACGTCCAATGCAAGTTCGTCCGCAAAAAGTGCCGGATTCCATGTACACATATCGTTATCTATCCGTAGAGTGGTTCAAATTATATCCGCTGCGCCAGAAACTTCGCGAACTTCGGATACCACCACTCCCGATAGCCTTCCATCCGCGGGTGAACGCCGTCGGGCTCCATGTAGCGGGCGTAGTCGGCGGGATCTACGGCGAGCATTTCTGGATCGTTCCAGAGATCGAGGATCTCGAAATCCAGCTCGGACGCCAGCGCGTGCAGCAGATCGACCATTCTGTCGTACTGCTCCGACTCGAACCGGGAGCCGGTATAGAAGAAGATTTTGCATCCCCATGTGGCGCGGGTGTAGGCTACGATCTCCCGGATCGCTGCCTCAACCTCGCCAAGCGGGAAGTTCTGCCATACGTCGTTGGTAGAGAGCTGGCAGACCAGCGCGTCCGCCTTCACATCGGTCGGAAGGCGTCCGTGCTTCATTCTCGCCACATAGGTGGAGTCCGAATCGCCCGCGAGGGTGGTTCCGCCTACCGCTTCCTTGTACATCACGATGCCGTCCTTCTCGGCGAGGACGTCGGCAAAGGAGACGCCGTTCGTTCCCGAGCCTTCGGTTACTGAGGATCCGAGGAAAAGGATCACTTTTCCGCAAAGTTTATCTGCCATTTCGATTACTCCTTGTATACTACCGTTTTTCTTCAATAGACCCGTTCGATAACCTGCACCGCTTTGCGGTTATCGAACGGGTCTATTTTACTCCATTTCGGATTGATTGTCAAGAGCATTCCCGAAAGTTTTGAGAAAATCGAAAAAAACCTTGCAATTGGGCGGAAAGTCTGCTATAATAGATAAGATATGAGTTTATGTGCCACCCATTTCGCCAAGGGCGAAGAGCCGCAAACGCAAGGCAACCGAAGAAGGGCATGGGCATAGTTTGAAAGAAGCCGGGGCTTCTTTCAAACACGAGTTTGTGTCTTGATCGGCTCACGCCGATCATTTCGTCCAAGGACGAAACCGTCACAAACTCGAAGAAACCGGAGAAGGGCATGGTCAATTTATGAAGAACAACGAATCGGAGAAGAAGCTGCGGGCGAGACTGTTTACCGAGCTTGTGAAGGAACAGGGCGTGGATCCCACCCGGATGGCACCCGGTCAGTGGATCGAGCTGTACGCCGAGCTTGGCCGCAGGGTTGCCGCCGCCAGAAAAGAACGGGCGATGTACGGTACGCCGGATACCGAGATGCAGACGGCCGATCCCGAGATCCGCCGGCGGATGCAGAAAATCCGGGAGCGTACCCTCCCGCCGGATTTTGTCAACCCCTATGTGGGCGATAAACGCACCACAGGGGTCTATTTCGCGTACCTCCCCGACGCGCTGGACTACTGCCTGTCCGAGCTTGGCAGGGTGGATATTCTCTTCCTGTCGGCGATCAGCGGGAAATCGCCTGCCGACGTCATCGACGGACTGTCCGGGCGGATCTATCAGGATCCCGCCCTCTGGGGCGAGTGCTTCTATCGGGGATTCGTCGAGGCCGACGAGTATCTGACCGGCAATCTCGGTCAGAAGCTCGCCCTTGTCCGTCAAGTGAACAGCCGCTACGACGGTTGGTTTGCCGATAACGTAGAGGCATTGGAACAGGCTCTTCCACCAAACCGTGCCATCGACGAGATCTACGTCAGTCTCGGATCACCCTTCGTCATGCCCTGGATGATCGACCAGTTTATCTGCCACCTCCTCGGCGGGAAACTGTACAGCCGCTCCGAGCCGGACTTCATTCCGGTGGAGTTCCGCGTCTCCTACGATCCCGCCTCGGCAACCTGGTACATCCCCGAAAAGGGCAGATACCGCCATTCGTCCCGCTCGATCCGCACATGGGGAACCCCCCGTCTGGAGGCGCTTCATATATTGGAACGGACGCTGAACGGCAGAACGGCGCAGGTCTTCGATGAAGGCCCCAGCGGCAGAACGGTCAACCGCGCCGAAACCCTGCTTGCCTGCGAGAAACAGCGGCAGATGCAGGAGGAATTCGCCGATTGGGTCTGGCGGGACGAGCATCGCGCCAGACTGATTCGAAATATCTATCACGAACGGTACGCAAGGATCGTCCCCCGGCGATTCGACGGCAGCAATCTGACCCTGCGTGGGCTGTCCGGGGGCGTGACGCTCTATCCCTATCAGCGGGACGCGGTGGCAAGGATGCTTGCCTCCCCCGCCGTACTGCTGGCTCACGACGTGGGATCGGGCAAAACCTACGAGATGATCGCCGCCGCCGTGGAGCTTCGGCGGATGGGGATTGCAAAAAAGCCCATGTTCGTGGTTCCC
Organism: uncultured Lachnospiraceae bacterium; assembly: GCA_964405595.1. GTDB lineage: Bacteria > Bacillota > Clostridia > Oscillospirales > CAG-272 > CAKSQF01. The sequence continues at coordinate 3,235 of CAYOON010000024.1, forward strand.
AATCACATCGTGGGACAGTGGGTGTCGATTTTCAAGGAAATGAAGCCCGACGCCCGCCTGTACGCGGTAGATCCCAAGAATTTCACCCCGAAAAAGCGCGGAAAAACCATTTCCGAGCTGAAAGAGGGCGATTTTGACGGGATTGTGATCCCCTACAGCTGTTTTGAGATGATTTCCCTCTCCCCCGAGTGCCGGAAGGAGCGTCTGACAAGAGAGCTTGCCGCGCTGACCGAGCAGATCCGCCGCTATCCGAAGGTTTCCACCCGTGCCAAGGGGAAGGAACGCAAGATCCGGGAGGAGCTTGTGGAAATCGATGGGCTGATCGCCTCCCCCGAGAAGCGGGAGATCTACTTCGACGAGCTTGCGGTGGACGCCCTCTTTGTGGACGAGGCGCATAACTTCAAAAACTACCCTATCGACACCAAATGCGAGGGACTTCTGGGCATCAATCGGGTCGGATCTGCCAAATGCGTGGATCTGATGCAGAAGGTGCGGCAGATCCGCCACGCGGGAGGACGGGTGGTCTTCGCCACCGGAACGCCGATCACCAACTCCATCAGCGACGTTTACGTCATGCAGCTTTACTTGCAGGGCGAGGAGCTGGAGCGGATCGGACTCTCCCATTTCGATGCGTGGACAGGGATGTTTGCCGAGAAGAGCGGCGATTTCGAGATCGACGTCACCACCCGCTGCTATCGGATCGCGACCCGCTTCCGGATCTTCCACAATCTCCCCGAGCTGACCGCCATGCTGTCCGATCTGGCGGACTTCCACAGCATGGATCACTCGCCCGAGCTGCCCGATTTCGAGGGCTATACCGACTGCTACAAAGAGAAGTCGCCGGAGCTGTCCGAATATCTGACCCAGCTTTCCGAGCGTGCCGACAGGGTGCGTTCCGGCGGGGTGGATCGGTCCGAGGACAATCTTCTGAAAATCACCACCGACGGCAGAAAAGCGGCGCTGGATCTGCGTCTGGTTCAGCCGGACGCCGACTTCCAACCTGACTGTCGCGCGGCACTCTGCGCCGAGAACGTGGTGAAGATCTGGCAGGAGGGCGCCGCCGAGCGGCTGACCCAACTGATCTTCTGCGACAGCTCGGTACCCAAACCCGAATTCAACCTCTACGACGAGATGCGCCGCCTGCTGACTGAACAGGGCATCCCCGCGGAGGAGATCGCGTTCGTTCACGACTACGAGGGCGATAAACAGCGCGACTACCTGTTCGACGCTGTGAATCGTGGAGAAATCCGCGTTCTGCTGGGTTCCACGCAGAAGCTGGGTATCGGCGTCAACGTGCAGGAGCGGCTGGCGGCGGTTCACCATCTGGATCTGCCCTGGCGGCCTGCCGATCTGACCCAGCGGGAGGGACGGATCCTGCGCCGGGGCAACCGGAACGAGCGGGTGCAGATCTTCCGCTACATCGTAGGCGGCAGTTTTGACGCCTACTCCTGGCAGCTTCTGGAGATCAAGCAGCGGTTCATCAGCGCCCTTCTGGAAGGAAATCTCAAGGAACGGGACGGCGAGGAAATCGACTCGGTGGTGCTGGATTACGCCGAGATCAAGGCGTTGGCGGTAGGCAATCCCCTCCTTAGAAAGCGGGTGGAGGCGGCAAACGAGATCTACCGGCTGAACGCCCTAGTCGCACGATATCGGGAGAATCGCGCCAGAGAGGAAAAGCGGCTGTCCGAGCTGCCCGAGCTGATCGAGAAGCTCCACGGCAGAATCGGCGGCGTGGTGCACGATATTGCGAAGGTGAACGCCGAGCCGGCGCCGGGAGGATCGGAGCAGAAGGCCATCGGCGAGACGGTGCTTGCCGCCCTGTCGGCATGGGTGGGCGAGTCCTCGGAGCGGGAATTCTGCAACTATCGGGGATTCAAGGTGGTTCTGCCTGCCGGAATGCAGAAGGATAAGCCCTTCCTGTGGCTGTGCGGGGAGGAGCGGTACTATGTGGAGATCGGAAAGAGTCCTGTGGGACTGATCCGCCGTCTGGAGCATCGGTTGTCGACCCTGACCGGGGTGCTGATTGAGTTCAACAACCGGGTGGAGCAAGCGGGACAGGAGATGCTGGATTTGCAGGCGTCGCTGGCGGCCGCCGACCCGTATACGCCCCGTCTGCATCGGGTGGAGGATCGTCTGCGCGCCATCGACCGGATGCTGGGGATCGAATAAGCCCTTTGACAGAAAGACACCCATCCCGCAATAATATGCACCCCCAAATTTAGATACTTTTGGGGGTGCATATTATTCTATCAAAAAGAAAATAAAAAACAAAAAAGTATAGCGAAGAGTACAAACTTTGTATTATAATATCTTCATTCTACAATAACAGTCAGATCAACATTTTCTACATTAAAGTAGTAGTTCACATCAGAAATTGTAAAACTACAAAAGCATCTTAAAACATAATCTCCACTCTCTTGAAATTGTATATTAATTGATTTGTTTATTATCTCACTTGGAGTAATTACCGTTTGCACAAGCGTTGAATAAATGACATCGTTAAGATCATCAACATCATCTTCTGCGGGGTAAACATAAAGGGCGATCAACGGTATTCCGTGCTTTAATGTGTATGTTTCAGACGTTAAATTCTGAAGTTCAGCTACAAATGTAACTGTTTCACCAACAACAATCGTTGTTGGTGGATCAACAATATGTAATGCAAAATCATCTTGAGTTGGTACTTTTTTACAAGATGATAACGAAAAAAAACATACTAGAGCAAGAATAATTGAACACACACAATTAATCCTTTTCATAAGTTCTCCGAAAAAGCTCTATGCTATGATATATGTTGTTAATCCAAATGCATTATTTATGTTGTCCGCTTTTGAAGCCCAAGCAGTTTTCCATGTTGTTGTGTCTGCAATTGTGACTATTCCAAACAAATGAGCTTGTAATTTGGGTTCGTCAAATGGACCAACGGGTATGCCATATACTGGGCATCCACTATCTCCGGGTTCTTGTCTAATGTTTAATTTTAATTGATCAGTAAACTCAATACCGCTACAAATGACACTTACACTTGTTGCAAGAACAGATCCATTTTGAGATCCTGTTGTATGACCATACTTAGAAATTGCACAGCCTGCTACAATTGTTGATCCAGAAGTCGTTCGTGTAAACGTGAAACCGTCTTTTATATCAGCTGTCACTCTACTTTGAGTTTTATACGGAGCAAATGACGCATCGATTTTTCCGTAAAGTTGCTGATCCTCCACAGTCCCAAGTGTTGCTCCGAACAATCCCGTACGTTTAATCGTATCTCCTTTTGAAACAGCATGCCCACAAGTTACTAATCCATATTTACCAGTCGATGCCTTTTTTGCGTTATATCCCAAAGTAAATGTAGAAGAGCCACTTTTGATAGTTTCACCTGCAACATCAGTCTGTGTGACTACGATAGGATCAGAGTATATTATTGATTCTGCATCAAAGTTTTCCAAATGTTTTTTTAAGAAACTTTCAATTGTTTCAATAAAATCACTATCAGTAAATATCCTAACTCTATTGATAAATTCGTCCACATGTACCTGATTTATTGACAAATGCACAAGATGGCCGTTCAAACACTCTACGATGTCTGAAAGATAGTTAAAACTATATTTCACATCATCAAAAAAAGCATTATCTTTAATAGAATCTATTGATATTGTTTCTAAGGAATTCACATATGCAATGTGTAACTCATCGTTATCATCAATATAGGCACCGCCATAATTATCTGGGTAATCAATAACAGATATTTGAGTACTACGAGATACAACAATCGTTGTATATTCTTCCTTGAATCGAGTTGAGTAATACCAGCTTTGCATATTCTTTTCAAAGCTACCATTATAAACATCAGTTTCGTCTTGATTATCAAGCGCGTTCACAGGTAAAACAACTGCGAACATCATTATCAATGCAAATATAAATGATAATACTCGCTTTTTTATCATCGGGCTTTTCATAAAAGTCCTCCAAGTTTTATTATATTTTGGTTGTCAACCAATTCCATAAGAAAAAGTGAGAACGGAATTAACCGCCTGCCTTGAACCAAGTCGACGGTTAATTCTGCCACTTAATGAAGGACGACCGTTGCCGGGTGCGCTTCTTTTATCCATATTATAGCATATCGCCGACAAAAAGTCAAGCGGTAAATCAAAAATTTCCCGATGGAATCTGCATAAAATTTTCCATTTTTTCCAAAAACTCTTGCAAACTGTCTGAATATGTGCTATACTAACCATATATAAGGAAAAAACTGACCTTTGGAGGAATTGATAGATGAAAAAACGCTATTTTATCGGCGGCGCGTGGCCGTACGCAAATAACAGCCTGCATGTGGGGCATCTTGCCGCCCTGCTTCCCGGTGATATTATCGCCCGCTACGGCAGAATGAAGGGCTACGACGTGATCTACGTCTCGGGCACCGATTCCCACGGTACCCCCATCACCGAACGGGCAAAGCGGGAGGGCGTCACCCCCGCGTCCATCGCCGAACACTATCACGAAGAGTTCGTCCGCGCTTTTGAGGCAATGGGCTTCTCCTACGACCGCTATACCGCTACCTTCACCGACTACCACAAGAAGGGCGTACAGGACATCTTCCGCAAGATTCAGGAGAACGGCTATTTCTACGAGACCACAGAAGAGCAGGACTACTGCGAGAGCTGCGGCAAGTTCGTATCCGACAGAGAGATCGAAGGCAAATGCCCCGTCTGCGGAAAGGTCACCCGCGGCGATCAGTGCGAGTTCTGCATGGCGTCCTTCGATTCGTCGGCGCTCACCGAGAAGCGCTGCCGCAGCTGCGGAAATCCCACCTCTACCCGTACCAATAAGCACCTGATGTTCGCCCTGTCCAAGTTCCAGAAGCCTATTGAGGACTTCGCCGCAAAGATGGCGCCCCACTGGCGTCTGAACGCGGTCAACGAGACCAAGAAGTACCTGACTCAAGGCCTTCCCGACAGAGCCGCCACCCGCGATCTGGACTGGGGTATCGAGGTTCCCGTTCCCGGTTACGAGTCCAAGCGAATCTACGTCTGGTTTGAGGCGGTGCTGGGCTATATGACCACCGGAAGGTGGGTTGCCGAGCAGAAGGGCATCGACTTCGACGAGTATATGAAGGACGACGGCTATCTGAACAACTACTATATCCACGGCAAGGACAACATCCCCTTCCACACCGTGATTTTCCCGGCTCTGCTGATGGCAACCGATCCGAGCTACTGTCTGCCGACTCACATCGTGTCCTCCGAATACGTCAGCGTAAACGACGACAAGATGTCCAAGTCCAAGGGGAACATGATCACCGTCTGCGAGCTAGCGGAGCGGTTCCCCTGCGATTGCGTGCGCTTCTATACCATGCTGATGAATCCCGAGAGAAGGGACACCAACTTCTCCATCCCGGATATGATCGCCGCTTACAACAAGTACCTTGCCGGAGGGCTTGGCAACTTTGTCAACCGCAATCTTTCCTTCATTAAGAAGAAGTTCGCGGGACAGATCCCGGGTGGCAGCGTGGATCCCGAGGTAAAGGCTTATGTGGAGGGTCTGTACGAGAGCATCGGCAACAAGATCGACGTCGGCGAGCTGCGTTCGGCCACCGAGGATATGGTGGGTCTGATCGGATACGCCAATAAGTACTACGATGATCAGAAGCCGTGGGTACAGGCCAAGGAAGAGGATCTGACCGCCTTCTGGAACACCACCGCCACCTGCCTGTATCTGATGGCGAACATGGCGAACCTGTTTGCCCCCGTGATCCCGAACGGATGCGCGAAGCTGGCGGAGATCCTGCCCATGGGCGAGCTGTCGTGGAATCCCGTGATCCTGCCCGAGTCGCTGACGCTGGGTGAGGTTCCGATCCTCTACGCACGAATCGACGAGAAGGACGAATAAGCGTAATTATCCGGCAATTTGTCGGGAAAAATATCGCAGATGAAGGAGGGCTTTTGCTATGACGAACCTATATAACACAGAAAAGTGGCAAAACCAGCGGATCGCCTCGTCGGTGATTTGCATGCTGTGCGCGGTTATTATCACCGCAGGAATGATGGGCTGCATGCCGGAGGACCAGATCTCCGAACCGCTTTCGGGCGTCGGAACCTCGTCCGCAAATGCGGGAACAGATTCCGAGCCGCAGATCGGCGCGACTCCAAGCAAGCGACCCACCGTAACAAAACCACAGACAGCGAATACGACGGAGATAGAGATCGAAGAGACCGAACCGCTGTATGAGGATCTTCCGATATATGTGATCGAATCCGGGATTGTTTGGTATGGCGGCGGTTATTCATACGGTGATTCGGTAAAATGGGGAGACAAATGGCTTGAAGATTCGCTTTGGTGGGCAATCAGAGATACTGAATCGGATGATAATGAGCTAAAGTATGCAGTCGAAGTCGTTTTGTATCCTGACGATCAGTATCAATACAATGGAAAGACATTGGCGGAGTATGAATCCGATGCTTTCAAGGAGAGAGCGCATCCCGGAGTACTTGAGGAGCTGCTCAAGGTCGGCGACCAGCTGAAATACGGGGAGTTGCTCTATACAACCGGAACGCCGAACCATACGCCCGGAGATCCGGATGGCGAGCTGTGGGCGAAGGAACTTTATGACCAAACCGTAGAGTATTTCGGGGAAGAGCTTCTGGCAAAATATATCGTTGACGGAGAATTTCTCCGTGAACAGGTCATAGCCGATATGAAGACGCCTGTGCCAACCGTAGCGAAAGATGCGTTAAGAGAGGCGCGTATCGCGTATCTGGATGGGAAGTTTCAGATCATGCGGGAATATTTGACCGGACTGGATATTGAAGGTGAGATATTCACGAGGGAAAAATCAGATTTTGTTCCCAAATATATGATTATCTTCGTTACGAAAGAGCAGCTTGCCGATCTGTCGTTCGAAAGTTTCGGGATAGATCATGAAAACGATCTGGAATTCTGTCTGGTATCGAAGAACGCATACAGCAGCGAATCGGTTGGCGATCTTTGATCAATCTGCATGAGGTGTTGTTTTTTTAAAATAAGGATGCCGCACGGATTCTGCGGCATCCTTCTTTTATTTCACATACACTCTCGGCACTCGCTTGGAGATGTCGCAGAGGATCTCGTAGGAGATCGTTCCCGTAAGCTCGGCGAGATCATCGGCGCTCACGCCGTCGCCCAGCAGGATCACCTCGTCGCCGTCCCGGACGTCGGGGAGGTCGGTGACGTCTACCATGAACATATCCATGCAGACCCTGCCTACAATCGGGGCGAATCGGTCGCCGATCCGAACCCGACCTTTGTTCGAGAGCAGGCGGGGATAGCCGTCGGCGTAGCCTACGGGGATGGTGGCGATCCTCCGGCGGCTGTCGGCGATATAGGTGCGCCCGTAGCCTACGCTGTCACCGGCTTCGATCTCCTTGATAAAAGCGATATGGCTTTTCCACGTCAGAGCCGGAAGCAGTTTCGCGCTTGTAACTACGTCGGCGGAGGGGAGGTAGCCGTAGAGGGCGATCCCGACCCGCATTTCGGTTTTGGCGGTGTGGGGCATCTCCAGTACGGCGGCACTATTGGCGCAGGTGACGTTTTCGAACTCCACACCGAGGGCGGCGCAGTCGTCTATGAACCGATTGAGCCGCCGGAACTGCTCCTCGGCGAAGCGCTTGTCTGCGTGATCGGCCGTGGCGAAGTGCATGAACAGCCCGTACATCCGGATCCCGGGCAGATCGGCGATCTTCTTCACCAGCGCGGCGCTATCCCGATCGCAGGGGAAGCCGATCCGACCCATGCCGGTGTCCACCTTGACGTTGATCCGTGCCCGGACGCCCAGCTTTACCGCCGCTTCGGAAAAGGCAAGCGCGTCTTCCCACTTGAAGATGGCGGGGATGATGTCGTTCTCGATCAGGATTTCGTAGGAGGATGGGTGCGCATAGCCCAGAATGTAGATAGGGGTCTCGTATCCGGCACTCTTCATCTCCAGCGCTTCATCCACGGTGGCAACGGCAAGGGCGTCTACCAGATCGTAGATGATTCCGGCAGTCCGCAGGGCACCGTGACCGTAGGCGTCCGCCTTGACCACGCCAACCGGCTTCACGCCGTCGGGGATCAGCTTCATACATTCCAGCAGATTCTGACGGATCCGGGTCAGATTTACCTCGGCGACGCTGCGGAAGGTTGTATAATCTTTCATGGGTATGTCTCCCTTCCTGTATTAAAGGAAAATTTACTCAATTTCGGTGATTTTGCCGATCAGACTGCCGTTTTCATAGCGATCCGCCCGGATTTTCACGAATTTCCCGTGCAGATCGGCAACAGCGGGGGCGTTGACCGGGATGAAATTGGCTGTATGGCCGCTGATCCGGCTGCCGTCGAACTCCTCGCAGAGTACCCGCAGTTCCTGTCCGAGATAGCCCTCGCAGACCCGCTGGGTAGAGCGATCCCGGATCTCTTCCAATGCGTGAAGGCGGCTCGATTTGGTCGGTTCGGGGATCTGGTCGCTCATTTTGTCCGCCTCGGTGTTCGGGCGGCGGGAGTAGGGGAAGATGTGGTTATAGAGCAGATCCAGCCCGTCGATGAAGGCGGCGGTGGCGGCGAAATCGGCGTCGCTTTCACCGGGAAAGCCCACGATGGTGTCGGCGGTAAAGCAGGCGTCGGAGAAGATTTCCCGCAGATGCGTTACGTTGCGGGTGATCATCGCGGTGTTGTATCGTCTGCGCATGGCGGCAAGCGTTCGGTCGCAGCCGCTTTGCAGGGAGAGATGGAAGTGATGGGCGAGATTCGACGTGCCGGTCAGACGGTCGGCGAAGGTGGGGGTCAGCAGGGCGGGATCCAGCGATCCCAGACGGATCCGATTCAGCCCCTCGATGTCCGAGAGGGCGAGGATCAGGTCGGCGAGGTTGCCTTCCTTGGTATCCCTGCCCCAGGCGGAGATCTCGATGCCGGTCAGCACGACCTCCCGATAACCGGTGCGAACCAGTCCCTCGACCTCGCGGATCACGTCGGTCATAGGCTTGGAGCGGACGGGGCCGCGGGCGGTTTTGATGGTACAGTAGGCGCAGGCGGAGTCGCAGCCGTCCTCGATTTTCACATAGGCGCGGGTGCGCTCGGATTTGCGGATGGCGGATGGCTCGAAGGGGGCGTTTTCCAGCGATTCTACGGCGGAGGAGGAGAGGCGTTCGCCGGTTTTGGCGAAGCGGATCGCGGCATCGGCGGCGGCCATTTTGGCGCGGTTGCCGCAGACGAAGGAGACGCCGTTTATGGCGGCAAGCTCGTCGGGGCGGAGTTGGGCGTAGCAGCCGGTGACGATGATATAGGCGCCGGGATTCTCGGCCGCGGTACGGCGAATGATCTGGCGGGCTTTGCGCTCCGATTCGGCGGTGACGGCGCAGGTGTTGACGATACAGACGTCCGCCGGGCTATCGGGCGGGGCGGGGGAGAGTCCTGCGTCTTCGAGGGATTGGGCGATCACGCCGCTTTCGTATTGGTTGACTTTGCATCCTAGGGTGTGGATGATGTATGTTGACATAGCAGTTTCCTTTATGGTAAGCGTTATTGGAAAGTTTTCGTCCACCTTTTTCAAAAGGTGGCGCGGTCAAGGGCGCGCAGCCCTTGTCGCGCTCCGCAGAGCGCGAAACTCTCTACGGCCCTTTTCTTTTTGCGGAGCTTTTTCTTTTGGGCCTTTTTGGTCAAAAGAAAAAGCGGACTAACGGTTATTGCAATCAATATGGCTACACAGATATAAACGATTTTTCTTCAAACGAAATCGATTAAAACGGTATTTCAGACTAATATACTCTATCTATTGTTTAGCGGTAATCGTTAGTTAGCGGGGGCGAGGGGGAAGAACCATCTCAAACGCCGAAGGCTCTTCCCCCTCGC
>CAYOON010000025.1:0-13051 GCA_964405595.1 uncultured Lachnospiraceae bacterium
AACGGCAATCCAATCCCCCTTTGGAATGGGCAATTATGTTCACCTTTTGGCAGCCGGTCTCCTTTACGATGTTTTCAATCCTCTGCGTCAACTCCCTGGCGCTGTCCGCTACGGACGCTGCTGAACTGTGTTCCCCGTAATAGACCTCTGCACCGTTTTTAATCAGCTCACATGGAATCCTCCCCCAATAATTAAAGAAGCGAGAATCACGGAAAAACACTCCATGTACCATCAGCACGGGATATTTAGTACGGCAGATCATCTCTTCCTTGCGGCTTTGGTTCAGCAGCGCCTTTTCTGTCTCAAAATCGACCTCGGCTTCGGTTACTTTAATTATTCTTCTCAAAACAATCAAATTCACCACAGGAATCATACCGCACAAAAATCCCACCAAGCGGCGGCGCACTCCCAACTGCACCGAAGCAGCATATACGCTTATCATTCCGTTCCAAAACACCACTGCCTCGGCCGCCGCACACACCGCAGCGCTGAATAACCACAGCAGCCATTTTAGCGGCAACAGCCAAAATCCGATGGCAATATGATAGATCACCGACAGAACCGCAGAGCGCACAAAGAGCCTCAGGCAGCTCGCTCCGTGACCGCATATTCTCAATCTTTTGCTTGGATAGTATCGCCTTGAAAAGGAAGGGGTTATATTGACCGCTCCGAACAGTATCAGCAATAGCGGTATAAGAATAGGATGCCTGTATGCAAGGATAAAGCTGTTTGCGCACAGACACAGCACGGCAGTATTTATAATATCTGCAGCTGTTCTTTTTACGTTTGCCGTATTCATTTTTCTCTTTCCTCGTGAATTAGTTTAAGGCAGTACGATTTATTTTCATTTTTTTGAGAAAATTTCAGTATTGTTCATAATTTGTTTAATCCTTCACAGGATCAGCATTGCATCGCCAAAACTGAAGAAATGGTAGCGCTCGCGGATAGCTTCCGCGTAGGCCTGCATCATGTACTCCCTTGACGACAGCGCAGACACCAGCATCAGAAGGGTGGATTCGGGCAGGTGGAAGTTGGTGATCAGACCGTCCACCGCCTTGAATGTATAGCCGGGGTAGATGAAGATTTCGGTATCATCGGTGATGGGATGCACGATCCCCTGCTCGTCGGACGCCGACTCCAGCACCCGGCAGGAGGTGGTTCCCACGGCTATGATCCTGCCGCCGTTTTTACGGGCGTTGTTGATGGTTTCCGCCGCCTCGGGAGTCACCCGGAAGAACTCGCTGTGCATCACATGATCGGTGATCTGATCCACCTTCACGGGACGGAAGGTTCCAAGCCCCACATGGAGCATGACCCGCGCGATCTTCACGCCCTTCGCCTCGATCTGATGAAGCAGCTCCTCGGTGAAGTGCAGTCCCGCGGTGGGTGCGGCGGCGCTTCCCCGCTCTCTGGCGTAGACGGTCTGATAGGAATCGTTATCCTCCAGCGGTTTCGTGATGTACGGGGGCAGCGGCATCTTGCCGATCTGATCCAGCAGGGTGTAAATGTCGCCCTTTGCGTGATCATAGTCGAAGCGCAGGATCCGGTTTCCGCCCTCCACGACCTCCTCCACCGTTCCGGTGAGCAGTCCGTCTCCGAAGACGATCTTCGTCCCCACCTTCGCCCGTCTGCCGGGACGGGTCAGCGCCTCCCAGCGATCCAGCTCGTGCTGCCGCAGCAGAAGCACCTCCATGTCGATGCCGGTATCCGCCTTCTTGCCCATGATCCGGGCGGGGATCACCTTGGAATCGTTGAGTACCAGCACGTCGCCGGGATTTAAGTAGTCGATCACGTCACGGAAAATCTTATGGGTGAAGGTTCCGTTTTGACGGTCGCAGATCATCAGACGGGCGTGATCCCGCTGACTGGCAGGCTCCTGGGCGATCAGCTCCTCGGGCAGATCGTACCAGAAATCGTGCGTGGTGAGATTTGTTTGCGTTTTTTGATTGGAAATCATAAAAACTCCTTGACAAAAAAACATTTCTGTGATAATATAGGAATAGGAAAATTTTGTTCGGGATCGGACTTTCGTCCGACACCCTATTATACTACAAATTTTTTCGAAATGCAATCCCTTTTTTGGGATTCGTTTCAGGATTCTTCAGAAAGCGAGTGTTTTCGGAAAATGAGCAAGAAAACCATCTTCACAGGCGCCGGTGTCGCGATTATTACCCCCTTCAAAAACGGTGCCGTGGATTATGACAGTCTGGGACGGATTATCGAGGCACAGATCGCGGGCGGAACCGATGCCATTATCATCTGCGGAACCACCGGCGAGTGCGCGACCCTGACTGACGACGAACATCGAATGTGCATTGAATACACCATCGAGAAGGTTGCACATCGGATCCCCGTCATTGCGGGTACGGGCAGCAACCATACCGATTATGCCATCGAGCTGTCCAAGCACGCCGCATCGGCAGGTGCCGACGGACTGCTGCTGGTTACGCCCTACTACAACAAGGCGACCCCCAAAGGACTGATCCGCCACTTCACCGCCATCGCGGAGGCGGTGGACTGTCCCTCGATCCTATACAACGTACCCTCCCGCACGGGCTGCAACATCACCCCTGCCATTGCCAAGGAGCTTTCCAAGTGCGAGAATATCGCCGCCATCAAGGAAGCATCGGGCAACATCACGCAGGTTGCGCAGATCATCGAAGCCTGCGGGGACAATCTGGACGTGTACAGCGGCAACGACGATCAGATCGTGCCCATCCTGTCGCTGGGCGGCAAGGGCGTGATCTCGGTGCTGTCCAATGTGATGCCCAAGGAGACCCACGAGATCTGCTCACTGTGGTTCGAGGGGAAGGTCAAGGAAAGCGCGGCTTTGCAGCTGAAGCTGCTCAAACTCTGCGGCGCGCTCTTCTGCGAGGTCAATCCCGTTCCCGTCAAGGCCGCTATGGCTGCCATGGGAATGTGCGAAGAGGAATACCGTCTGCCCCTTTGCGAGATGGAAGAGGCAAACAAGAAGAAGCTGCTTAACTGCATGAAGGAGCTTTCTCTGATTTAAGGAATTTGTGCGCTGCCGTATCTTTTTGCGGCAGCGCCTTTTAAAAATACCGTTTGAAAGGACAAGTACTCATGATTAAAATTCTTTTTTGCGGCGCATCCGGACGGATGGGCAGAGCTACATACGATTTGACCAAGGACAGCAGCCGATACTCCATCGTCTGCGGCGTGGACGTAACGCCCGCGCCCGATCTTCCCTTCCCGATCTATCCGAAGATCGGCGATAACGAAGAACTTCCCGACGTGATCGTGGATTTCTCCCATCACGCGCTGCTACCCTCGATTCTGGACTACGCGCTGGAAAAGAAGATCCCCGTCGTGATCTGTACAACCGGTCACAACGAGGAGGAAAACGCGCTGATGAAGCAGGCGTCAGAGAAGATTCCGGTGTTCTTCTCCCGGAATATGTCCATCGGCATCAATCTGCTGATCGACCTCGCGAAGAAGGCGGCGGCTCTGCTGGGTGAAGACTTTAACATTGAGATCGTGGAAGCCCATCACAATCAGAAGCTGGACGCCCCCAGCGGCACGGCATTGATGATCGCCGACGGAATTGCAGACGTTACGCCCTATGACGCCGAGTATGTCTACGACCGCCACAGCGTGCGGGGCAAGCGGGATCCCAAGGAGATCGGCATCCACGCGATCCGCGCGGGCACCATCGTCGGGGAGCACAGCGTGATCTTCGGCGGGCCCAACGAGGTGATCACCCTGTCCCACAGCGCGCTGTCCCGATCGGTGTTCGCGAACGGCGCTCTCCGCGCGGCGGAGTACGTCATCGGCAAGCCCGCGGGAATGTACGATATGGGCGACGTGATCCGGCAGGTTGAGGGATAGACGAAATGCGAATAGAAGATTTTTTAAATGCGCATACGATTGTGCAAATCGGGCGAACTCTCCCGGATTATGTATGCTGTGAACACATAGTGGACAATCCCGAAGAGCTGGTACCCATCGTGCGGGAGAGCGGATGCTATATATCCGAAATTCTTTGGTGGGATCGGATTGAAATCGGTTCCGTTTCGAGTATTGGCTACGGCGGTCCCAGAGATCCCCGCTGTCCTGACAGCTTCTTTTTTGCCGAAACTGATATTTACCGCAGATTCAACACTATTTTGAAGGATGAAGAATATTACAAATACTTTGACGAAGTAAGACGTGCTTATCCGGGCTTTGATTTGTTTCCGGGATTTGATATTATGCGGTTATCGAAGGAGTAAAGACGCCATTGACCGGAAAAATCTATACCAAATTCAGTACTCTTTTACGTTTGAATGTGAATAAACAGTAAATTAACGACTCAAAACCGACGTTTTTTTGCAAATTCTATTGCATTTTCAGGCAAAAAATGATAAACTATTGAATACAAGGCGGATCGTGAAGGTCATATGGCATTTCCGACCGTCAAAAAAATCAGAAAGAGGTATTTACTAATGGACAACCAATTTGAAAACAACATTCCCGTCGGTTCGGAAGAAGAAACGCTTCCCGTAAACCCGAAACCGAGTCTGCGTTCCCGCATCTTGAAGCCTATTGTTCTGATTCCCGCGATAGGAGCGGCGGTAGTTCTGCTCAGCGTCGGTATGGTCAGCGCAAACACCAGCAAGGCAGTGACCTTCTCCGCTATGGACGACCTCAGCGATCTGATTACGGAAACTGACGCCATGACCGCGCTGCTGAAGTCGTACGACAACAAAGGCCGGGTAACCTTTACCATTGAGGAAGGCGATCTCCTTCCCACCGATCTGCGCGTTGACATGTGGATGAACAAGAGCGGTTCCAAGTATGTGCTGAAGGCAAACGCTGTCGGCGAGGACGTAACGTTTTATCTGTCCGATACCGACCTGATCGGAGAAACCAGCATCCTGTCGGACACCTACGGTCTGAATTTTGAGTCCCTCTTCGACGATATGAAGAACTCCGAGTGGCTCGGCGATTACAGCTACGAGATTTCGGAAATGGAAGAGCGTATCACCACTCTATCCAAGCAGATGTCCGATATAAAGAAGCGTGGCAAGAACGGAGAAAAGCTGTTCAACAAGTATTATAACATGCTTTTCGAGACCATCTTTGACAACGCAAGAGTGACCAGCACCAGCGATTCCGGAAACCGCGTGATTACCATCGTGGTCGATGGCGACTGCCTTGCCAAGTCGATCGACGAGGTCTGGAGAAAAGCCGCGAAGGACAGAACGCTGACCCGCTATCTGGACGACAATCTGAACGTCCAAACGGTGATGCTGTCGGATGAATACGAGAACTGGGCAGCGCTTCTGTCCGACTCGGATATCCGTGAAGAAGCCCGCAGCGAAATCGAGAAGCTGGATTTCGAGGTCGAGGTTGAGATTACCGCAAGCTCGATCGCGCACAATCTGAAGAAGCTGAAGGTCTCTCTGGCGGTTTCCGGTCGGGATTTGGCAACCGCGACCATCGACCGCACCGAGAAGAACGTCACGAAATTCAAGATTGTGGCTGACGGCGAAACCATTCTCAACGCGAAGCTGACCAAGGACGGCGACAATCTGTCCGGAAAGCTCGATGTATTGGGTGACGAGGTATTCTCCTTCAAATGGGAGTACGCCAAGAAGGATAAGCAATACAAGCTGACAATAAATCTCCCCACGGAGGACGTTCAGATCGTACTCAAGGGCGACTATGAGGCAACCAGCAAGCGTTTCTACATAAAGGCGGAAACCCTTCAGGTTGAAAGCGACGGTGAAACGGTAGTCGATATGAAGCTGAATGTTTCGCTGGAAATTGTGGTCGGTGAGAAAACACCCGTCTTCCCCAAGAGCTACAAGAATGTCTTTGAACTGAAAGAGTCCGATCTGGATGCGATCGAGGAAGAACTCATGAGCTTTGTCGAGAGATTCGAAAAGACCGAGGAATTCCGGAAGCTGGACGAACTGTTCAAATAAGTTATGATGTTCGAAATACACATTCCTTGTATTTCGACGAAAAATAGTAAAGAACGCAGCTGAAACTTCGGCTGCGTTCTTTTTGGGATCAATCATGCGTCAATGCGCTACCCTGTACTTTTTGTCCATTGCTCTCTCGTTATAGGTGATATACGAATACTTTCTGCATTTGAGGATCAGCTTGCGGCCGCCCTCTTTGTAAGTATATACTTGCTCAAAATTTCCCGTTGAGCCGCGCAGCTTTTCGGCAAGAACTTCGACATATTCCTTCTTTTTGCCGAGAATCGACGGGCAGGCAAAGGACAGACTGTAGTTATAGCCGCCGAATCTTTTTTTGGCGATTAAAATATACCTGGGATTCTCAATCGGCGTGAGCATCTCCGTCATCGCGGTATTGAAGATGTTCTGGTCGTGAATCGAAGCGTTGCGCAGGTACAGCGAAACGCAGAGCAATTCCTTGTGCATCTCTGTTTCGACCTTTGCCGAAGGGGAAATCAGATCACATTCGCGCAGGGCATCGTAAACTGCGTTCCCCAGCGTTTTGATGGAATGAGCGGGATTGCCGTGCAGGATTACTTTTTTAAATCCAAAATAAAGCGTCACCGCCAGAATCGTCAAAGTGACCGCAAGCGTCAAACCATACGAAACGCTACGCAGCACGATCTGCATACTTATACGCAGTATCGCACTTTCCGCCGCAAGCAGGCTTGCTAAAAGTGCGAAATCATAGAAAGTGAATATGGGAACCCGCTTCTCGGTGGGAACTTCGGTTTCTACCGCTACGGCGAACCTTCCGTCGGCCACCTCGCCCCTCCATTTTTCGGCAACGTCCCTGCGATTTTCAGACAGCAAAAGCATTTTCTCGTTGATTCTTTCGATCCCCGCTTTATTATAGGGCGGCGCTATTGCCGTGATTCGCTCGATCCCGCTTTCAATTACGCCTGTGGTGTAATTCGGACCCATAAAGGAATCAAACCGGCGTTTCAGGATTTCAAAATCGTAGGAATTCAGCACATTTTTATCCTGACGAAGATATGTGGCGATCTGCTCGGATCGCTTATCCATGAACAGATGCTCCGGCTCCACGGTAACCAGATGCCAGATATTGGAGATCTTGCCCGGATCGTTTTCGTCGATCCGGATGGCGCGTCCCCGCATCTGATTGGAGAGGACGAAGCTGCCCACGAAGCTGGCAAGGATCAGACTATTGATACAGGGTGAATCCCAGCCCTCGCCGAGCAGGGATTTCGTGCCTACCAGAATCTGTATCTCGCCCTTTTCGAAAAGTCTGCCTACGAAATCCACGATCCCGTGACTGGATCCCGTGAATTCTACCGTGCAGTATCCCGTCCCGGGGATGCTTGTCTTTCTGTACTTCACGTCCGAAAGATCGATGGATTCGGGCAGGATCACGAGCGAACCCGAAAGCACGCCGATATTGACCACCAGATTGTTGCGGCGAAGCGTTTCAAAGATGCTGACGATGTTTACCGAGGTGAATTCTTCCGCGGTCGCGATTTTGGTCAGATTTTCCTTTTTGATGTAGTCGGTCAGGATCAGCATCCGAAGGCGGTCGCCCATAGAGGCGATCTCGCTTCGGGCGATCTGCCGGATGCTTTCGAGCTTTCCCACCGAGGAGATCAGCGAGCGTTTCAGCCGATCGTTCAGGACAAGCGACGCCTTACCCTTTTCGTAAACCGAGTTTTTCTTGAGTATTCCGACGATCGCGTCCTTCTGACTGCCGGCAAGCAAGTCGCCGGCAAGCAAAAAACGGATTGCGATTTCGGCGTACTGTATTTTGAAATCCGGCAGACTCCGTTTCGCCATCAGCTCGCGGATCAGCTTTGGATCGATTTCAAATCCGTAATGACGGAACAGGACCAGCAAGGCGATATATTCCTTTGCCGAGACGAACAGCGTTTCGTAGTCCCTCTCCCCGTTCACTTTATTGCAAAGCTCACGGATCGAATCCAGCTTACCGATCTCCTCGACTACAGTAGCGGCGTGTTCCCGGTACTCCTTCAAAGAAGCGATCTCGTTTTCGGTGGGATAGTTGAAGTAAACGTAATCCTGATGGGGACAAAGGGTGTTCTGTCCCACCAGTTCGGGGACGAAAATTTCCTCGTCAATCTCGCCGCAGAGGTTGGCATATCGGCTCCACTCCGAGCCTTCCGAATCGTAGGGAGGCGTCGCGGTAAGGGAGATCAGCTTTACGTCGCTGTCAAGTGCCGCGACAAATTTTTCGAGCGCCTTTTGCCATTCGTTTTTCAGATGATGGGCTTCGTCAAGGCAGATTGTTTGAATGCCGTGTTCCTTCATCGCCGAAAACAGGTCAATATCCGAGCAGTCGGTATCGCCGTCGGCGTCGGAAGCGACCTTCTCGACGGCGGTATACAGCGCCTGATAGGTCACCGAGTTGATCAGGCGGACATCGTGCAGATCGTTTGAGAAAAGCTCTTCAAACCGGGTCTTATCGTCAAGAAACAGATCCCTGAACCGCTCGCCCCATTGCTGTCTGATCGCCGTTGTGGGGGAGAGGATTATGCAGGGAGAACCCAGTTTGCGGATCAGTTCCAGTCCAAGCACGGTCTTTCCGCTTCCCGGGGCGGCTACGATATTGATCTTGCCATCCTTCAGATATTGATCCGATCTGTCAAGCACTCGCTCTTGATAGTCCCGGAAGGTTCCGTGAAAACGGACATTTTCAAAGTTTTTCAATAGGAAACCGCTCCTTTCTTTGTTTATTCAGACGTCACTCTTCGAGTCTGCCCATTCCCTTGAGATACAGCAGATTCTGAACGATCACATGTCCCTTCCACCAGCGTTTGGCGACTGCCCATTCCTCCGGGAAATCGCCCCACGACCACGGAATATCCCACGAGCCGTCCGCAAGCTGCGTTTTGATGATATGCTCGCACTCATAATCGGCGATTTCTTTGTTTTCGGGATAGAACTCACTCTGATTTGTGTTGAAAAAATGGGAGGGCTTGCAGGTATATGTTCCCCACTTTGACACGTCCGTATCGATCAGCTTTTTTACCGATGCGTGCAGCTTTTCTTTCAGCATACCGTAGGCAATCTGATCGGTTGCGCCCGCTTTTTCGATACACTCCGCCATCTGGATATAACAGCCGCAGGTGTGCATGTCCAAAAGCTCCTCGGCGGAAAGCGCGTCTATGGCTTCGCCCGCGATCCGGATACCGAGGTTATACGCATCGCTTCCCCGCTCGGCGTAGCGGATCAGAAATCCCGCAATCTGCGCCGTACCGTTATAATCGGTATGGCAGCTGCTTGTACTATCCGTATGCCACCATGGGGCATGGGGATAATCGTTGTTGCTTTCCACCGTCAGTGCCCAATGACTGCCGTCGAAATCCTTCCCGCTTGTAAAATAGCGGAGCAGGCCTTTGATAAGCGGGTGATCGGCGTCGGGATAGTCGATTTCCCGGATGATATTGGTCGCAGTCCCGCTGTGCAGGGGCGTGGAGTTCGGATTCCAGCAGTCCGCCTCGACTGCGTGTCCGCATCCGCCGTCCGCATTCTGATAACAGGACAGCACGTTCATCACGTTTTCGCGGCTGCCCTTTTCAAAGTGATATTGAAAGCGCGCCAGATCCAACGGGCGGGCGTTCCGGTAGAGGTACGCTCTTGCCTTTTCAAATGTATTCATATCTGTACTTCTCCTTAAAAAAATTTACGCAGGGAAACGCTATAATGCGCCTCCCTGCGTTGGTTTTAGTCTTCCTTCTCGCCATCCACATGAACATCAAGCTGCGGTACAGCAAACTTCACGTCGTAACGCTCGAACTCTTCCTTCACCTTCTTATTGACGGCGAAAAAGACATCCCAGTAGTCGGCGCTCTTTACCCATACGCGCAGATAGACGGCGATTCCCTTCTCGTCGTAGCCACCGATCATGGTGCTGATGGGTTGGGATCTGAGTACCTTCTCGTTCTGCTCGCCGATATTCTTGAGCAGTGCCATTACGCCGTTGGTGTTGGTGCCGTAGTCTACCGTAAACACGAAATCCACGCGGCGGGTATCCTCGGTGGACAGGTTGGTGACTTTTCCGCCGGCAACCGCACCGTTAGGCAGGCGCACGGTCTTGTTATCGGGGGTCAGCAGAGTGGTGTAGAAGATGTTAATATCGGTGACCGTGCCCGATTCGTCCTGCGCCATAATAAAGTCGCCCAGCTTGAAGGGCTTGAAGACCAGAAGCAGGATACCGCCCGCGATATTGGACAGTCCGCCCTGCATAGCAAGACCGATCGCAGCGCCAGCGGTTGCCAGAACGGCAATTACCGACGACATATTCACGCCCATGTAGGAGACGACGATCACAACCAGCAGAACCTTTAAAATAAGCCCCAACGCGTTTTCAAAGAAGTTCGCTACGGTCTTATCCAGTTCGTTAATCTTTCTGAATCCGTGAAGAAGCTTCACAACCTTTCCGATCAAAAACCATCCGACCACCAGAATTGCAATTCCGATAATCAGTCTCAGTCCCGCCGAGACACACCAAGCGACCAAGGTGTCAACAAATGTTCCCATGTACAGATATACCTCCGTTTTTTTATTATAGTAAATTATAACATATTCGGAGACGTCTGTCAATGGTTTTTATGGGTTTTTCTGTCTTTTTTCTCTAAAAATAAGAAATAAGGATTAAATAAATCGGAAAACAGCGGCTGTCAGGGCGCAGAGCAGAACGCCTAGTACTGTGGGGATCAGTACGGAAAGTAGGGTGTAGAAATAGCTCCCCGTCTCCTTCTTCACTGTGAGGATCGCTGTGGCGCATGGAAAGTGGAAGAGACAGAAGAGCGAGGTACAAAGTGCCGTGCAGAGTGTCCAGCCGTTTGCGGCGAGCAGACTGTACAGACTACTTGCAGACGATGTGTCCGTCAGGGTTCCGATGCCCATATAGCACATGAGGATAATGGGCAGAACGATTTCGTTTGCCGGTAGTCCCAGCAGGAACGCAACCAGAATCACGCCATCCAGACCGAGGAAGAGTCCGACGGGATTCAAAAAGTCGGTGATCCATGCGAGGATGGAGAGATCGCCGATTTGCAGATTGGCAAGCGGCCAGATCAGCAGTCCCGCCGGGGCGGCGGTGGACAGCGATCGAAGCAGAACGAAGACGGTGCGATCCAGAATGGAGCGTACCAGCACCTCGCCGAGTCTGGGACGGCGGTAGGGCGGCAGTTCCAGCGCGAAGGAAGATGGTTCGCCCCGGAGGATGGTCTTCGAAAGCAGCCATGACACGCCGAGGGTCGCCAGTACTCCGAGGATGATGAAGCCGAGCACACCGGCGAAAATCCCGAAGGTTCCGCCGATCGCAAAGAAGAGGGTGGACAGGGTGATCAGCAGGGGAAGGCGACCGTTGCAGGGGACGAAGACGTTGGTCAGGATGGCGATCAGCTTCTCTCTGCGGGAGTCGATGATTCTTGCGCCCACGATGCCGGTGCAGTTACAGCCGATGCCCATGCACATGGTCAGCGACTGTTTGCCGCAGCTTCCCGCCTTACAAAAGGCGGCGTCCAGATTGAAGGCGATCCGGGGGAGGATGCCGAAATCCTCGGCAAGCGTGAACAGCGGGAAGAAGATTGCCATGGGGGGAAGCATCACCGATACCACCCATGTGACTACCCGATAGACCCCGTCCAGCAGCGGTCCCGTGATCCACCACGGGACACCCCGCATCAGATCAGCCAGACGTTCGCCGCCCCACGCGAAGAAGGCTGACAGCCATTGGCTTGGGTAGTTTGCGCCCACGGCGCTGATCCAGAGCAACCCGCCGATCAGGAGCAGCAGCACGGGGAAGGCGGTGTATTTGCCGATCAGGATTTTATCCAGCCGTCTTGTCAGCCTGCCCTGTCTGCCGGGATCGGTTCGAACAGCCGATTGAGCCAGTTTTTCCGCTTCTTTTACAATGCAGGTGGCAATGTAGTCGGAGAAATGCTCGAATTCGATTCCTTTGGCATCCAGTATGGCGATGGCACGGGTGATGGCGCGGTCGATGGTTAAGAGCTCGCAGACGTCGAAATCGCAGATCTCGCTGATATGCTTCACCATGACGCTCTCGTTTTCCAGCAACTTCACCGCAAGCCAGCGCAGGCGGAATTCGTCGGACTTGCCGATCTCCCGAAGGGCTTCCTCTACCTGCGAGATGGCTTCCTCCGCCGCGGGATAAGGGATGGTATAGGGCTGACCGACGCTGTCTCCCGACAGGGTTTCGACGATCTCGTCGATTCCCTTCCCGCTCCGTGCCGCCGCCGGGATCACAGGGATCCCCAGAAGCTCGGAGAGCTTTTTCGCATCGGCGTGGATACCGTTTTTCTCCGCCTCGTCGGTCAGGTTGAGCACCAATATCACGCCCGAACGGCACTCGCAGATACTCAAAGCGAGATTGAGATTGCGTTCCAGCGCGCCGGCATCGGCTACGATCACCACCCGGTCGCTGTGCTCGAAGCAGAGGAAATCCCTCGCCGCCTTTTCCTCGTCGGAATGGGCGTAGAGCGAATAGGTGCCGGGCAGATCCACCATCTCAAAATCAAAGTTCTCGGAGGAGAAGGTTCCCTTGGCTGTCGTCACCGTCTTCCCTGACCAGTTTCCCGTATGCTGCCGAAGTCCCGTCAGCGCGTTGAATACCGTACTCTTCCCTACATTGGGATTTCCTGCCAGTGCCACCGTTCTCTTGATTCTCTCGCTCATGGGTATCCCCTTTTCTTATGATCGTTACCATCGGCCGAATCAGGATTTTTTCGGCATCCGTCTTCCGCAGAGCGACGGTCGTCCCACGGATCCGATAAGCGCCGGGATTTCCGAAGGGGGCGTAGGCATAGCAGGACACCGGCGTTCCTACCGACAGTCCCAGACTCTGCACCCGCCGCCGCATATCCTCGGGCAGCTCGATGGATACCACCCTGCCGCTCTCTCCGGCCGGAAGTTCAAACAGGCTTATACAGTCATTCATTTTGCTTTTCTTCCTTTTCTATCGTGAACTACTATCTCTTTACAGTATATAGGCGGAGAACGAAAATGCCAAAAAAATCCCCGCAGCACTTGATATGCACCCCCAAAGTTAGACACTTTTGGAGGTGCATATTTTATATGGCAGA
>CAYOON010000026.1:0-12928 GCA_964405595.1 uncultured Lachnospiraceae bacterium
GGAAGAGGCGGCGGATGCCGACTACGTTGTGATCCTTGACAGCGGAAGAATCGCCGCCGAGGGAACGCCGTTGGAGCTGAAAAACCGCTATACCGGCGACTTTATCACCATCTACGGAGCCGATGAAAAGACGGTCGGCGGGCTGGGCTATCCCTATACCGTGATCCGGGATGCCTGTCGGGTCGCGGTTCCCGATACGGCAGCGGCGACGAAGCTGATCGTGGGGAACCCCGAGCTTTTCACCGATTATGAGATCACCAAAGGCAAAATGGACGATGTATTTCTGGCTGTTACCGGCAAAAAGCTGACCGGTGATATGTCCGAAAATGGAGGTGCGAAGAAATGAAAGGTCTCGGAAATCTGATCAGACGAAACTGCAAACTCTTTTTCAAGGATAAGGGGATGTTCTTCTCATCGATGATCACGCCCATGATCCTGCTGGTGCTGTACGCGACATTTCTGGCAAAGGTCTATAAAGATGCCTTCCTCGAATCAGTTCCGGATTTTCTGGAGATTCCGGATAAGCTGATCAGCGGACTGGTGGGAGGAGAGCTGATGTCCTCTCTGCTGGCGGTCAGTGCCGTAACCGTGGCGTTCTGCTCGAATTTGATTATGGTGCAGGATAAGGTCACCGGATCTCTCAGCGATCTGCGGGTATCTCCGGTGAAGAAATCCACGCTGGCGATCAGCTACTATCTGTCCACCGTGATCGTAACCTTTATCGTCTGCTTTGCGGCGATGGCGGTATGCTTCCTGTATCTCCTGAATGTAGGCTGGTATCTGTCGGCGGGCGACGTACTTCTTCTGATCTTGGATGTTTTCCTGCTGGTACTGTTCGGAACGGCACTTTCCTCGATTATCAACGTCTTCCTGTCCACCCAAGGGCAGATGTCGGCGGTCGGAACCATCGTCAGCGCGGGCTACGGCTTCATCTGCGGCGCGTATATGCCGATCTCGAACTTCGGCAGCGGAGTGCAGAAGGTGATCTCCTTCCTGCCCGGCACCTACGGAACCTCAATCATCCGGAATTACTCCATGCGTGGCGCTCTGGCAGAACTGGAAGCGCAGGGGATCCCGTCCGAAGTCGTGGAGAAGATCAAGGACTCCATCGACTGCAATCTTTACTTCTTTGATAAGCAGGTCAGTATGCCTGCCATGTACGGGATCGTCGGTATATCGGTGCTCGTATTGGTGGCGGGATATGTGCTGCTGAATATTCAGAGGAATCGAAAGAGTTGATTTTTTCGGAAAATCGAGCTATAATAAGAAAACTGCATCAAAGATGACAGCGAACTCATATGCGGTAAAAAAGGCAGCAGCGAAACGGAAATTTTGCTGCTGCCTTGCCTGTTTTTTTGAAGCCTCTTGACAAATACCGAAAATATGGTAGAATAGAATCAAATATTCACGTTATATAGGAGAACGCAATATGAAAAAAGCGCTTTGTTTCGCCCTGTCAATTTGTTTCGTATGTCTCTGTCTGAATGGATGCTCTTCAAGCAAACCGACAGTCTCCGAGAGCAGTAATACGACTGTAACGGAGGTCGTGACGAATCCGATCGTAGTCACCGAAGTGGATGGCTATCCATACGAGGGTGAGTGGTTGAACGAAAATCCCAACGGATACGGCAAAATGACCTACTCCGATGGCAGTATCTACGAGGGAGAATGGCTGAACGGTAAGTATGAAGGTTATGGAAAATTGACCTACTCAAGTGGCGATGTTTACGAAGGTGAATGGAAGAATGACCTTGCAAGCGGGCAAGGGAAAATGACCTATGCCGACGGTATTGTATACGAAGGTGAATGGAAGAGCGATAATAAAAACGGATACGGAAAAGAGACCGATCCGGACGGTCGGGTTTATGAAGGACAGTGGAAAGATAATCTCCACGATGGTCAGGGAAAGATGACATGGCCGGACGGTAACGTATACGAGGGACAATGGAAAAACGATTTACCTAACGGACAGGGTAAGAAAATCTACGCTGACGGCAATATATACGAAGGGGCGTGGAAGAATGGAAAATGGGAAGGTTATGGGAAATGGATCTGTCCAGACGGCGATACTTACGAAGGTGAATGGAAGGAGGATCTTGCGTGCGGGCAAGGGAAAAGGACATATCCCAACGGTGTTGTATACGAAGGTGAATGGGAAAACGATCTGCCGAACGGTCAAGGTAAGATGACATGGCCGAACGGCAACATATATAAAGGAGAATGGAAAGACGATCAAGCTCACGGCCATGGACAATATTCGACTTCCGATTATTTCTATGACGGTGAATGGGAAAATGGCCTTCCAAACGGACAAGGGAAAGTTAGATTTGCCAATGGAACCGTATACGAAGGTGAGTGGAAAGACGGAAAGAAGAGCGGATACGGAAAAGAGACCGATTCGAACGGTCAGATTTACGAAGGCGAGTGGAAGAACGATCTGAAAGAAGGTAAAGGTAAAATGACCTATACCAGCGGAGTGGTCTATGAAGGTGAATGGGCAAGCGACAATTGGAACGGCACAGGAAAGATATTTAGTGCCAACGGTGATGTGTATGAGGGAGGCGTTCTGAACGGTCAGCGGAGCGGAAATGGAAAATACACATGGGCTGATGGTATGATTTATGAAGGAGAGTGGAAAAATCACAAGCGAAACGGCTTCGGAACGCTCTACTGGACGGACGGCGATGTCTACGAGGGAAACTGGGTAGACAGCTCTCGTGAGGGATTCGGAAAACTAACCTACGCAAACGGTGACGTCTATGAAGGCGAGTGGAAAGACAGTAAGAAAAACGGTCAGGGAAAAATGACCTACGCCGACGGCACCGTCTACGAGGGCAATTGGACAGACGGCGAACCCGATCCGCAGTAAAACACAGAAAAGGGCAGCAGCGAAACGGAAAGTTTTACTGCTGCCGTGTTTTTTGCAATTTTTGTAAGGAATCCGAAAGCATACCGCTTTCGTCCGTTGATTATGTATCACCGATTGTGAAGATAATCCATGATCAGATGGATCGCCTGACGCGGCGTATGGGTGAAGAGAATCCCCAGTACACCGGCAGCCCGTTGAATCGGCGTTTCGTACAAAATCGTTTCATCCTCGCGGGGATCGGAGAGCAGATCCTCCATCCGTTCCCGGATCCGATCGTCGGAGGTTTCCTTGAGCAGAACCGCGTCGGCGCCCCGCTCCTTCGCCGCCAGAACCAGACGCTGATCCAGCTTTCCCATAAAGAAAATAATCCGATTCAAAGGCGCGGCAGAAATCACCAGTTTCAGCGCACGGTCAGGATCGCCGTCGGCGTCCACGAACAGAAAATCCGGGGAACTGTCGAACAGCTTTTTCGATGTCGCAGACGGATCATTCGGATTGATATGGATGACCGTATGTCCGGACAGACAGTCCGCAATTCTTTGCACAAAACTCCTTTCTTCCGTATAAAGTGCAATTTTCAGATTTGCGTAGACTACGTTCATTTTTCAACCAAGCCTTTCTGTTGTTTTTCCTGGATTTAAGCAGCCGTAAGAGCTGCGAATCCATCCCTGAATGAAGATGGAAGATTTAGCAAATTTAGGGGTGATGTGACAATCTCATACCATATTTTGCTCCCAAAATCAATTAGCAGAATAAAAAACAATGCTACGATTTTCCGACATCTTTTTGTCCCGACTTACAGAACCGCCGCATAATTTGTCGAAAAATGGAGATTCATTCGCTTTCGTGAATTCGACAGCGGATAAAATATAGAAAATGTTTCCATATTTCTATTGAATTTTCAATATTACTATGATATAATAGCAAAGTATTGCGTACACTGCGGATATAGACATACAGAATCGGTGTTGCCGGAGACTGTGTCACCCTCGCGTAAAATGAAATTATCGGAGATCGTCATATGAAAAAACACACCTCTCGAAGGAAAATACCGTGGAGAATCCTGTTCAACGGCTTTGTTTTTGCTTTCTGCATCGGTCTGATCCTGTATTTCTGCTTTTCGGATGGCGGCTTAACCGATCTGATCCGCAGCAGACGGGAGATCCGGATCGGATGGCTGCTTGTAGCCATCCTTGTCCACCTTCTGTATATCGCTTTGGACATTATCCTGCTGCATCGGTTCGTGAAGCCGTCCGCACCGGGCATTACCGTCCGTCAAAGTATAAAAACCGGCATGACGGGACTATTCTACAGCGCGATCACCCCCGGCGCGTCGGGCGGACAGCCCATGCAGGTGTTCACGCTGAATCGGTACGGGGTAGAAGCGGGAAGGGCGACATCCGCGCTGATGCAGCGGCTGGTAGTCTGGCAGTTCGTCCTGACCGGCTACAGTATCGCGGCAATCGTGCTTCGTCCCCACTTTTTTGCGGAGCATCTGACACCTTTGTGGTGGGTCGTAACGGTAATCGGCTTGATCGTCCAGATCGGCTTTATCGTGCTTCTTCTGACGGTTTCCTTCTCCCCGAAGATTACCGCCGGTCTTCTGCGATTTGTCTGCAAAATCGGCGGAAAACTGCGGCTTCTGAAGCATCCCGATCAAACGAGGGAGCGGCTTCAGAAGCATGTGAAGGGCTTCCATGTGAACAATGGCAGACTGCTCAGGCATAAGGGTTCGATGGTGATCAGCTACGTTCTGACAGCGCTGGAATTTACGGCGATCTACGCGGTTCCCTACTTCGTATACCGTGCGCTGGTTCCCGCCGGAGCCTCTGCCGCGAGATTTGCCGACGTGATCAGCGCGCAGTCCTTCGTGTATATGATTTCGAGCCTTTTCCCGATCCCGGGCGGCTCCGGTATGGCTGAATACAGCTTCGGCGGCTTCTTCGGCGGGATCTTCGACCCGGCCGCCATGAAATCCGCGATCCTGATCTGGCGGATGATTACCTACTACGGAACAATCTTCCTCTGCGCTCCCTTTTCCGGGATCGTCAAGAAGCGAAAGCTGCGCAAAGAGGGTGAATCCGATGTTTCGCAGAACACCGGGAAAGGAGAAACGCACGATGCTTGAAAAGATGGGCGAATTTTTCGATCACCGCCTGAACGGTTACGAAGAGCATCAGCTAACCTGTATCGAGGGCGCGCAGGAATTATATCCCTTTACGGCAAGCTGTCTCCCCATGGGGAAAGGTATCAGCCTATTAGATTTAGGCTGTGGCACGGGTCTGGAGTTGGGGTTTTACTTTCAGTTAAATCCCGGAGCCAAGGTAACGGGAATCGATCTTGCCCCGGGAATGCTGGCGGCGCTGCGGGATAAGTTCCCGGATAAGGATATCACGCTGATTCAAGACTCCTATTTTGACGTACCGCTTCCCGAAAATACATATGACGCTGCCGTATCCGTACAATCCCTGCATCATTTCACGAAGGACGAAAAAGCGCCCCTGTACCGGAAGATACGGAAAGCACTGAAGGAGGACGGCTATTTCATTCTTACCGATTATTTTGCCCCATCGGAAGCGGCTGAAATCTTTTTCAGACAGGAGCTGATCCGTCTGAAAGCAGAGCAGGGCATAACAGATCGGGAATTCTACCACTACGACACACCCCTGACGGTCGAACACGAAATACAGACACTCCGTGAAGCCGGATTTTCGTCAGTGGAAATCCTCGGCCGCTAGGAGAACACCTACACACTCAAATCAAGAAAGCAGAAATTATGACGAACCAAGAAATTCTGCGGATTGCCATGGAGCAGTCTGCGATAGATATGGGATGCGAAGGGAAGGATTTCCTGTCGGACGAGAATAAGGTGGTTCTGTCCCGTACCCATGAGAACGCAAGACGGTATCTGACGCTGCCGTTCAGTCTGGATATGGTATCCTACGGAAACAATATCGTGGCATCCTGTTCGGAGGAGTTTATAGAGACTGCGAAGCGGTATCTTGATCGCTATCCCATCGAACATTGCTTTGAGACGCCGAACCTTCATGTGCTGGAATCAGAATTGGAGAAGGTTGGGCAGAAAGTTTGCTTCATGGCGGAGTATTTCCTGCCGGACATAAATGTACTTCGACCGCTGGAATGCTCCTATGAGACACGGCTTCTGGAGCCAGAGGATTTCGAGCGGTACTATACGCCCGAGTGGAGCAACGCGCTCTGTGAGAAGAGGAAGCATTTGGATGTGCTGGCAGTAGGCGCTTACGACGGGGATAACCTTGTGGGACTGGCAGGCTGTTCGGCGGACTGTGACGACATGTGGCAGATCGGGATAGACGTGCTGCCCGATTATCGCAGACAGGGGATCGCATCGGCGCTGACCAGCCGGCTGGCTGTGGAGATTCTGGCGCGGGGAAAGGTGCCCTTCTACTGTGCCGCGTGGTGTAACCTGAAATCGGTGCGCAACGCTATAAAGTGTGGATTCCGTCCCGCGTGGGTGGAGATTACAGCGAAACCGCGGGAGTTTGTGGATGGGATGAATCATGGGTGAGAAGATGGACATTCGTTTAGGCACCAGAACGGCTGAAACGGTCGAAATTTATTTCGAGAAAGCCCAGAATCCGGCGATTAAAGCGGCGTTGCCGCAAAAAGCGAAAACGCTGGATGAAGCCTTGGCGGACTACGAGCAAACCTTGCTCCCGGGAACGACAAGTTATGGAAGAACGATTCTGGCGGACGGGGTTTATATCGGCGACATTTGGTGCTATTGCATGGATAAAAGCGAAGAACCCAACGCTATGTTGAGTTACTGTATTTTTGAGGAATCATATTGGTCTAAAGGAATCGCTTCAAAAGCAGTTGAACTGTTTTTGGACGAGGTGCAGGAGAAATTCGTCTTACGGTCGATCGGGGCTTTTACTTTTTCGGAGAATATCGCATCAATCCGGGTTCTGGAGAAAAACGGGTTTGTTTTGAAAGAAGAGTTTGTGGAAGACGGGAAGTCTTCGAAATATTTTCAATATGACTATTCCGAGGGAGACGATGGTTGAAATAGATATTGAACTGGAACTGTTGAATGAGAATAATCTGGATGCAGTACGGGCGATCCATAGTGAAGACGTCGGCGAGGATTTCGTGGACGGAGTTGACACGATTATGGAGATTACGAGGTACGGTCTGGAGCACCACTGCTTTGGTCACACCTATGCAATCCGATACAAAGGTGCCTATATCGGCGTCATTCTCCTGGGTGAAGCGATTGAATGGGAGACGGATCCGGATGAGATGAAAGGCGTTCCGTTCTATCGGCTGATGGGATTTGTGATTGATCGCCGATACCGCAGCTTGGGTATTGGCGGGTACGTTCTGGAGAAGGTAATCGACCTCTGCTACCGGGAATACGGTATACGCCCGATTGCCCTCGGCTGTCACAAGGATAATCACCGAGCCGCGAAGTTCTATTTGAAGCACGGATTCAAAAAAGTCGAAGCGATGGAAGGGAACGACTATTATTACATCAGAAAGCCGATTGGATGATCCCAAAATCCAACGAAATATAAGCATATAAATTGCCATCACCGAGAAATATCGGTGATGGCGTTATTCTATTGCTGCTAAATCCCATAAAAAGCAAAAAAACAAGGACTACTATTCTATCAAAATAGTAGTCCTTATTTGGTCTCGGTGCGTCAAATAAACTCGAACTTTCAAGTTCATCCATAGAGATGGTTTTAGTGCCATTTTTGTAATTGAATGTGATGACGATTCTGTCGTCATACAGGAATATCGCATTGATGAAGGTGTCAATCAACCTTTGGCGATGATCCTTTTTCTTTATATCCAACTTCGCCATACGGTCAAACCAGAAATGCAATTGCTCCTCGGTAATTTGCGGGTGATTCAGCGTTTCCGAGCGGATTTCATCCTCCAAGGATTTTTTACGGGCTTCCAGTTGGCTCAAGCGTTCCTTAGTAGATTCCGAGAAAATACCGTTCTGAATGGCATTCAGCATATTTTCAATGCCACGGTTAGTATCTGCCAATGACTTTTGCAATATTGGCAATGCGGTATTTTCCTGTTGCGTGATCTCAATGATCTTTTTGATCCATCGTTTGATTAGATCAGAGTCGGTCAGCATTTGGTGAACATTATTTACTACAATGTCTTCAATCCACAGTTTGCGAACCGCTCTTTTGTTACAACCGAGATGCTTTTTGGCGGATGCACATTTGTAATAGCGATGAACAATTTTTGATTCACTTGTTCCACTTTCCCCGAACATCATAGAGCTGCATCTGCCGCAGAACAGTTTGGTGGACAGGATATAATCATCTTCTGCTTTGTGCCGTGCGGGTGCCTTCTTGTTTTTGGCGAGCTTCTCCTGCACACGGTTGAACAGATCATCGGTGACGATTCTTGGAATTCCATCCGGCACTATAATATCACGGTATCGGTACTCACCAATATATTTCCGATTTTGAAGTAAAGTGGAAACGGTATTGACATTGTTTCGCTTTCCATGGTGCGGTACAACGCCTTGACGATTCAGATCTTCGGCAATCTCGTGCATCATTTTACCCTCAGCATAACTCTCAAAGGCTTGGCGTACAAGCGGTGCTGTCAGCGGATCAAGTTGGTAGTGCTTATCTTTGTCAATAACGAATCCGATGGGGAGCGTGCCTCCATTACATTTACAATGCAGAGCGTTTTCAGTATGTCCTCGTAGCACTTTTTCGGAGAGGTCGGCGGAGTAATATTCCGCCATACCTTCCAGCACCGATTCAAGCAAAATACCTTCCGAACCCTCCGAGATTGCTTCGGTGGCGGACACAACACGAACACCGTTCTTTTTCAGTTTGGCTTTGTAGGTTGCACTGTCATAGCGGTTTCGGGCGAATCGGTCAAGCTTCCATACGATGATCGTTTCAAATGCCTTTTTTCCGCTGTCCTTGATCATGCGTTGAAAGTCGGGGCGACGGTCGGTCTTGGCAGAGAACGCACGATCAATATAGGTTCCGATAATATGAATGCCGTGCTTACTTGCAAAGGCGTTGCACTCCCGAAGTTGACCTTCGATGGATTCTTCCCGTTGGTTTTCGGAAGAGTAACGTGCGTATATAACTCCGTTCATGAATCCTCCTTACTTTGATCTTTTTCTGTTATCAAACCCATCAGGGCCGCTTTCATCTTTGCACCGGCAGGGGAATTTGGATCGAAGCACATATTGATAAACTGTTCCATATCAGCTCTGTTTTCTTCTTTCACCTTGAGTGCCTGCGGCTCATAGGCATACAGCTTTCCTTGTGGCTTGTCCGTTCTGCCACATAGATAGTCGAGGGACACATCAAAATAATCGGCGTACCAGATCAGAAGATGCAACGGTGGATCATACTGATCAGATTCATATCGATTGATGCTGGTTTGCTGTGTCCCCGCTAATTTGGCTATCTTTGCCTGTGACAGTCCGACAGCTCTGCGAAGTTCTTTGATTCGTTGTGCGATAATTTCCATATTCATGCTCCATTTATCTTTGCAACTCTATTATAGCATATTATAGCATAAAAATCAATAGCAAATACGCATAATAAGTGGAGGAATGAAAACTTTTTATTTACTGACAGGCAGGAGAAGCAATCACCGGGTTTTTCCCTGGATCAATTTGTTTTGTCTGTTTTGCTTTTTCTGCTTTCCATGCCTCAAATTCTGCTTTGCCTTCCTCAGACTCGAAAAAGGCAAGTATATCCGGCAAGAAACATCTCGCCAGTGCCTCGATTTCGTGATCCGGCAAATTGATGGTTCCATGTGTATCAAGCAGAATTTTGTAAATGAAACGATAATAGAGACGTTTCACTCCGGTTGATCTGACATATTCTTCCGAACACAGGAATGCTGCAATCTCCTCTTGCAGATTTTCTTTGATCTTCTGTTTTCGCCATTCATGCTCCTGATTGCGGTAAGACAATATAAGCCATGCACGGTGTAGGTTTTCTTTCGTGTATTGTTTTATTTTTATAAACATTGATATCCCTTCTATAGTTGTCTGTATATTTGTTTTCCTGTTAGTAATAGCTTAAATTTGTTTGGTTTGTATCTCTCTTTTCGGGACTCCCCCTATCCCCGAATTGGAGATAGGGAGTAAATATTGGAACTGCAACCGCCGTTGAGAAGATACTGCCGGCACTTGTGAATCAATCTGGATTCACACAGGATTTTTAATGCCTTGTCCACTGTATCAACTTTCCCGATGCCGCACTCCTTGGCAATGGTCTTGCGAGACGGAAATGCCACACCGCTCTGACTGTTGATATGCCGACAGATGCAGCAGTAAACCGCAATCTCACGAGGCTTTAGTCCAAGGTCAAAAATACGATTGTCCACGCAAAAGAAATTTTGTCTGTAATTATCGTCCTTCATCTCTTGCCCTCTGCTTTCTCTGCGTCGCAGTACGGTTGTTTCCTTTTATCGGCGATATATAATCGTCCGTCAGATCGTTCTTCCATCTCTTTGCCAATTCATCAGGTAGAAAATACTCCCGTGCGATCTTCTGTCGCCGTGCCTTTTCCTCGGCTTGTACCTGTTCCGCCAACACGCCGGAACGCTCTAAAAGGTTACTCATATCACTCTGTTCACGGCGATAACACTTTAATTCTGCTGAAATCCTGTGGATTTCACCTTTGACGGCGGTGCATTTGTCCTCGTCCGTACAGCGGCGAATGCTGTTGTACAGGTCTTTCCGACGGCGTTCCAATGTCACGATTTTTCCTTCCAGCCGATCCAGAAAAGCATCCACATCCTCCTTGGTGCCCAACTTTTCCCGTCCCATAATAACTGCCTGCCGGGAGACCGTTTGAAGAAATCGCCTTGCCTCCTGCATCTCCGGTGTAAGCGGTGTATATTTTGGTTGCGGTTCTTGTGCTTTTGCCAGATTGCCGATATAATCCGGACCACCTGCAAGATAAATGACAAGACAAACCAAACACAACAGGAGCGGGAGTTGACTTAACTGATTATAATAGTCCGACAGATCATCGTAACGATAGTATCCGTTACGGCGTCGCTTATGAAAATAGTACCACTGGTAGTTTGGAATCCGCTGTACCGCATTGTCCTGTAACTGTTCCTCTATATCTCTGCGTGAAATGGAAAGCTGGTACACTCTTGTCCACTTCTGCTCACGGATGCGTTTGATCTTGGCATACTTTCCATTGAAATTCGGATCGAAATCATATCCGAGATCGTGCAGGTGATGGCAAAAATCCTCCCATGAAGCAGAAATTTTCAGTGACTGTTGGATGGCATTGCTTATCAGACTGTACTTGGTTTTGTCTCCCGCACGCTCGGCAAAATGAATCTGTCGAGGCGTTTTCCTTTTAGGCTGTTCGATTACAGAAAGCCCATATTCATAGCAGAGTTCATCCGACCTACGGCGTAATTTCGCATATTCACGCTTGTTGCAATCATACTTCTTGCCATCCCGGAAGGACACCGAGCAGATGACAAAATGGTTGTGCAAATGATCGTGATCAAGATGGCTTGCCACAACGACCTGATACTTTTCTCCCCACATTTTCTTTGCCAACTTGACTCCGATCTCGTGGCATTGTTCGGGTGTGACCTCTCCAGGAGCAAAGCTCTGATACGCATGATAGGCAACATTTCCATCGGTCTTTCCGAAGTGTTTTTGTGTAGAAAGCATCGCCTGTGCCGCATTACCATCACAGTTGATTGAGGTAACAAACAGCTTCTTTTCATCCATTCCGACTGTGGTTTTTTCTTCATCGGTGGCATAGTGTAAGACATTGGCTATATCGAAATCAAGACAGCCTGTTTTCTCCGGATTTTCCGCATAGCCAACCACACGGACAAGACTGTCATGAATTGCCCAGATTTTCGTTGTAGCCATAATCCTCCGTCAGATAGTCCTTTACTTCATAGCTCTCACACGCCGCTTCAAAGCTGTCACCGTAAAACTTTTCAGCAATCCTTTTGAACTCTTCAATGCAGTATCGAACCATTTCAACATCCTCGGATACCGCACATCCGCTCACGATGTTTTCAACCAAAATATCCTCGATCGCTTTCAGTTCACAGCGGACTTGATAGTATGCCTCCGGTGGAATCGCTGTGATCTTCTGTCCGTTTGCCAATTGCCGCAAGGTTTCGGAAACCGACAGACCGACGGAGTGTGCAAGCAAAGTGATATGTCTCTTTTCTGCCGGAGAAACACGGATGTTGATCCCGACATCTCGCTGTCGGTGATCGGATTTTGCTGTTCCTTTGAGGAACTTTCTTAACTCTTTTCTGGATTCTTTGTCATTGGATAATGTCATTTTTACTCCTTGTTCTTGATTATTCGTGTGCAATCATTCTCCTGTTTATCATGAAAATTCAAGCACGGGGTGATAGGGGCGTGAAGCCCCAATCGGCGGTAGCCGCACAGGAAATGGATGCCGCAAGGTCACGGTGCAATACCGTGCGGCAATACATTTCGGCAATACTTTGCCTATGCTCGCTACACTCAAGGACAACGCTTTTTCGGTGTCCTTTTTCGTGTATTGCCAAATTGAGCATACTTTGAAAAAATTCAATCTCCTTTCAGGCATTTTGGCGGCTTGTATGTATGGAGTAAGATCAAGTGTTCATTTTGACAACTTGATTTTCTGTAAAAAACCGATCCATCTGACAAAAGATTTTTATGGTGCAAAAAAGCCGCTACAATAAAACACAGCGTTCAGAATCCTTATTCTGTCTGTGCTAAATATGTAACGGCTTTCGCCCTTGTGAGTTGCCTCACTAAAAATATGTTATGTGATATTCAGTTGTATATGTTTAAGTTTCATGGGCAATACTAACGCTGGGACAATACACCCATTTTTAACTTTTATTTATTATACCATATCTTGATTGATTTGTCAATATCCACATTTAATTTTTTGAGTCTTCTGAAAAAATGATTTATAACGAAATTTATCGGAATAAATCAGGTTTATTCTGAAATATACAATGTTTTTCCGAATAAAACCGCAATAAGCGTTGAAATAAATTCTTTTTTGTGATATAATA
>CAYOON010000027.1:0-12279 GCA_964405595.1 uncultured Lachnospiraceae bacterium
CAGGGCGCAGTTTCTGGCGATCCGACAGACCCAGACGCCGAACTTTTCGGGCTGTCCCAAGGTATCCAGCTTCATCCATGCGGTGACGAAGGTCTCCTGCACGGCGTCCTCGGCGAGGTAGCGGGATCCGATCACGCGGGTCGCCGCGGCGCTTGCTGCCGATTGGTGACGGATCACCAACTGCTCGTAAGCAAGCCCATCGCCGGACAGGGTCAGGGCTACCAGAGCGGCATCATCCATTTGCGCGTGGTTCATTTTATCAGCTCCTTGGCATTTGAATTTGTGGCTACACTATATAGACAAATTTCGGGAGGAAAAGGTTTGCGAAAACTGGGTAATTGTGCGATTTTTTACAAATAATCGAAAAAAATATCCGCGAAGCTTTCCGAAAACGCTTACATGGGCGTTTTCGAAAAGTTCTTGAAGGATCCCACTTTGTATACGAAAGAACGAGATTCGGGGCTGAACGCCTGGAATCTCGTTCTTCTATAATCAATTACTTCGTCCCGAATATACGGTCGCCCGCGTCGCCGAGGCCGGGGAGGATGTAGCAATGCTCGTTCAATCCCTCGTCCAGATGAGCGCAGTAGATGTCTACGTCGGGGTGCGCTTCGCTGAGTACCTTCATTCCCTGGGGAGCGGCGATCATGCACATGAACTTGATGTTCTTCCCGCCGCGCTCCTTGATGAAGTTGATGGCCGCTACCGCCGATCCTCCGGTGGCAAGCATCGGGTCGGTCACGATAATATGCCTGTCCGCAATCCCTTTGGGGAGCTTACAGTAATATTCGTGGGGCTGCATGGTAACTTCGTCGCGATAAAGTCCGATGTGTCCTACCTTGGCGGTGGGAACCAGCTCCAGCACGCCCTCTACCATGCCCAGTCCGGCACGCAGGATCGGCACGACCGCCATTTCGGGGCCAGCCAGTACGTTGGTCTTGCAGGTGGTCAGCGGGGTCTGGACTTCAACTTCCTTGAGCGGCATATCCCGCAGCGATTCGTAGCACATGAACATGGTGACTTCCTTCACCAGCTCCCGGAACTCCTTGCAGGAGGTATCCACCGAGCGCATGATCGAAATCTTGTGCTGGATCAGGGGGTGATCAAATACGGTTATTTTTCCCATTTTATTCCTCTTTCTTGATGAAAACGTAGTTTATTCCGCTTTTTTCTCTTCGGCATCGCCGAAATCGTAGTCCTTTCCGGGCAGGATCGCGTTGAGGACGATACCTGCGATGGACGCGACTGCCAGTGCGGTCAGCGCGATGTCAACCTTGCCGATGGAGAAGCTGACCGCGTCGCCGAGTCCAAGCGCGCAGACCAGAATGACGGCGGCAATAATCAGGTTGCGGCTCTTGGAGAAGTCCACGCGGTTCTCGACCACGTTGCGGACGCCGACCGCCGAGATCATGCCGTACAGCACGAAGGAAATACCGCCGATAACCGCCGTGGGGATCAGGTTGATCAGCGCCGAGAACTTGGGGCAGAAGGATACGATGCCCGCAAAGATCGCTGCCAGACGGATCACTCTGGGGTCGTAGACACGGGAGAGCGCCAGCACGCCGGTGTTCTCGCCGTAGGTGGTGTTGGCGGGTGCGCCGAACAGGGACGCAAGCACGGTGGCCAGACCGTCACCGGTCAGGGTTCTGTGCAGACCGGGGGCGGCGATATAGTTTCTGCCGACAGTGGAGGAGATTGCCGAGATGTCGCCGATATGCTCCATCATGGTCGCCAGCGCGATGGGCATGATGGCGATGATCGAGCTGATGATCAGCGAGCCGTTCTTCCAGTCGATTCCGCCAAACACGGTCGATTTCCAGTTAATGGGGAGTCCGATCCATGCGGCACTCTTCAGATTGTCCAGAGCGGCTACCGAGAAGAGTTTGAGATTCTCATTCCCCGCAAGGGCGATATACTGTGCGCCGTCGGAGGCGGTGATGGTCTGTCCGAAGGCAAGTGCCAGAATCGCGGCGACCGCGCAGGATCCCAGTACGCCCAGCAGGATGGGGATGATTTTCAGCATTCCCTTGCCCCAGATATTGAAGATCACGATGATGGCAAGGGCGATAACCGCGATCAGCCAGTTGGTCTGGCAGTTGGAAACTGCCGATCCTGCCAGATTCAGACCGATGGCAATGATGATCGGACCGATTACGACAGGCGGGAAGAATTTCATGACCTTTCTTGCGCCGACCAGCTTAATGAGACCGGCGAGTACCAGATAGAGCAGACCCGCGCAGGCGACGCCCAGACAGGCGTAGGGGAGCGCGGCGTTTCCGCTGACCTCTTCGGACAGCGTCTTCACCGTGGCGTATCCGCCGAGGAAGGCGAAGGAGGAACCGAGGAAGGCAGGAACCTTCCCTTTGGTCAGCAGATGGAACAGAAGGGTTCCCAGTCCTGCGAAAAGCAGGGTAGTTGCGACATCCAGTCCCGTCAGCAGGGGAACCAGTACCGTCGCTCCGAACATGGCGAACATATGCTGTACGCCTAGGAGGAGCATTTTCGGAATGCCAAGCACTCTGGCGTCGTAAATGCCCTCGTCACCGATTGTTGTCTTTTTCATAGTCTTTTCCTCTTTTCCTGTATTCAACGAAAAACGGCTCAAAAAAAGCAGATAACAAGGCGTTACCTGCATTTCATAAAAATAGAAACAGAATGCCCGAGCGTTCCGGTCATTGCGACGGACAGCATATCCTCGGATTTACACAGAAGCCCTGTCGTTCCCATGATTGCACCCTCTCACAGTCTGTTCTTATCTGTCGTTTTTTGTCGTTAGGTGAATTGTAACATAGTTGTGAAAAAAAGTCAAGTACTTTTGTGAAAAATTATTTACAAAATCGGAAAATCTCATTCATCCGACAGGAGCAGAACCGGTACCCTTTTCGGAGTGCCGGTGGTGCGGTTCATTTCCGAATCGAAAGAAAAAACGGCAATCTTCTTTCGAAAATTGTCGTTTTCGTGGAGATCCCGTCAGTCCTCCTTGATTTCGTATCCATCGTATTCCGCCTGTTCCATTTCATCCAGCAGCGGCCGCAGTTCATCTATACAGGAAAACAACTGCGAGCGGTAGATACAGACGAGCTGATATGTCCTGTCCAGAAATTCGATGCAGTAGTAAACATTCTCGGCGCGCGGGAGTCCGTACACGGTTATTCTTACCCGATCCATGGTACCGAAATATATTACCATTGGATTTCCCGGCAAAAGCGGAGACGTGTAAAGAATCAGCTCTTTAAGATAACTACGCATTCCGTTCTGCACCGTGTTTTTTTCGCCGAATTTCTCGGCGAAAAGAAATGACAAAACAGTTGCACCGATTTCTGCTGCCAGAAAAGGGATAAAGATAACCCAATCTTGGCGGGTAAATTCCGGGAGTTCCCTGAACCCGGTCAGATAGTTGCAGAGCGGGATCAGCAAAAAGATCAGGGACATGAGAACGACCAGTCGGATGGTTTCCCTTCTCCGCTCTTTCGCAAGCCGATTGAGTTCGGAAAACATCATCGTCTTCCTTGCCTCCGGATCGGTGAGTGCCTCCCATTTTTCCCGGATTGCATCGCAAAGCACGCGTCCGTTCGTAATGCCGGATACAGTATGGATTTCCCCACTTTTTAACCGAACGATCAGCGAATAAATACCATAGGTCACGAATGCGATTTCGCTGTAGCTACAGGCAAAGCTCATTCTCCAGCGAGATTTCGCAGATATTCCGTTTTCAGTCATATGCAGATAGGCTCCGTGATTATACGAAAGCGTCAGCACGCCCGACACAACCGCAATCACGCCACAGCACAGGAAGAATACACATCTACGCACATTAGGCTCTGCAAATCCCATAAACAGACGATAGGAATGGATCGAAATCAGGTAGACACCCGCAATCAGGCAAAGTATTCCCGTAATATAGGCCGTCTTTCTGTTTTTAAAAACGCCATCCATGCAAAGCCTCCATATTGTATTTCTTTCCAAAAATCGGCGCCGAAAGTAGTGAATAGTGAAAAAGTAAAAATCGACAAGGCTTTTGACCTTGTCGATTTCTGGCGCGCCCGGAGGGATTCGAACCCACGACCTACCGGTTCGTAGCCGGGCACTCTATCCACTGAGCTACGGGCGCATATCAAAGGTGTTCATTTCTGAACGCCTTTGTATCATACCACAAACATTTCCATTTGTCAAGGGGTTTTTCGAAAAAAATTTAAAATTCCTTCTCTTTCCGTTTTTTCCGCATGACGATCAGGACTGCCGCCAGAATGATAACCGGAATTCCGACAATCAAGGTCAATTTCAGATAGACCTGATTGTACGAATTGGCAAACCCCGTGGGAATCTGGTAAGACGCCGCGTACGCCGCCGCGCTGTCGTTTTCCGAGCAGTCCAGCGTCAGCGATTCGCATCCGATAAAGACGTCATCGCCGATAGTTGTACAGGATGCGGGGATTTTCAGCCCGGTCAGCCGGGTACAGCCCGAAAAGGCTTCCTTCTCAATACGGGTCAGCCCGTCGGGCAGCTCGATATTCCGAAGATAGCTGCATCCCGAAAAGGCGCATCTGCCGATTTCATCCAATTTTCCCTCAATCTTCACCGTTTTCAGGGAATCGCAATCGTTGAAGGCATATTCTCCGATCCGCTTCACGCTTGCGGGAATCGTGACGCTTTTCAGCGTATCCTGATCGGCAAAGGCGTTGGAATAGATCTCACTGACCGTCTTTCCGTCAATGGTTCCGGGAATCTCCAGCTTTTTCGTCGTTCCCGAATAGCCCTCGACGGCGATCGTGCCGTCCTCCAGTACCCGATAGCGGAACTCCGCGTCCAGATCGTCCCTTCCCTGCACCGCCAGCAGGAAAAATACCAGCGCAAACAGCAAAACCGATCCCAGCATCAACAGCCGGTGCATAATCAGCCTTTTCCCTTCATTCATTGGCGTAAAGCCTCCTGTCCTTGATTTGTTTTATTATAGCACATTCTGTCCGATTTGTAAAGTATCGGTTTGTAAACATATTTTGACTGATTTTTGGACATACTTCCAATAATTCCAAGAAAGGCAGGATTCTCTATGGAATCATTCAGCATGAACTTTGAGCAGGACGTGAAACGCTTCGACGAGCTGGTCGGATTCGGTCGCTGCTTCGATCTCAAGAAACGTCCCGTATCGGTGGGCAGTAAAAAGGGCTATTTCTGGTACGCAAGCTCGCTTTCCAACGACCTTCTGATCGAGCATATGCTCTCCTTCTATCTATCGAAACCAAACAGCCGGGAGGAAGAGCCGACGCTCTTCTTGCAGTCGCTGGTACCTGCCGGGGACGCGGTACTGCAAAAGGACATGTCCGCCGCGGCCGACGAGGTTCTGTCGGGCAATTCGGCGCTGATGGTACAGGGATTCGACTGTCTGATCGTCACCGACACCAAGTCGGTACCCTCCAGAGGGGTCGGGGAACCGGAATCCGACAAGGTTCTGCGAGGGGCAAGAGACGGATTCGTGGAGAATCTGATCCAGAACGTAGCTTTCCTGCGGCGCAGGTTGTGTTCAAAGGGTCTCTGCCTGGAAAAATTCACCATCGGCAGCCGGGCGAAGTGCAACGTGGCACTCTGCTACATCGAGGGGCTGGCCGATCCGAAGTACGTCAAGGCGATTTCCGACAAGCTGAACGCCATCGACACCGATGCCCTGACCATGGGGCAGGAATCGCTGGCCGAATGTCTCCTGCACCGGGCATGGTACAATCCCTTCCCCAAATTCCGCTACACCGAGCGTCCCGACGCAGTTACCGCCATGATGCTGGAGGGGAGCATCGTAATCCTCTGCGACAACACGCCGCAGGCTATGATCCTGCCCACCGCCATCTTCGACTTTTTGCAGGAAACAGACGACTTCTACTTCCCGCCCCTGATCGGCGGCTATCTGCGGCTGCTCCGAATGACCGTATTTCTGGTCGCTCTGCTTTTAACGCCCGTGTGGTATCTCTTACTCATGCACCCGAACTGGGTTCCCGAGGCGTTCGAATTTATTAAAGTAGCGGATCCCGGGCATCTGCCCATTCTGGTGCAGCTGCTTCTGGTAGAGTTCACCATTGACGGGTTGAAGCTGGCATCACTGAATACACCGAACACCCTATCCGGATCGCTGTCCATCGTGGCGGGTCTGATCATCGGCGACTTCGCCATCGAGGTGGGCTGGCTGGTACCCGAGGTGATCCTGTATATGGCGTTCGCCGCTATGGCAAACTTCACGCAGCCCTCCTTTGAACTGGGCTATGCCTTCAAGTTCATGCGGATCGCGCTGCTCTTCCTGATAGCCCTCTTCGACTGGATCGGCTTCTTTGCCGGAATCCTTCTGTCCATCGTCCTGATCTGCCTCAACAAGACCCCGGACGGTAGCCGCAGCTATCTTTATCCGTTGATTCCGTTTAACGGCAAGGCACTTTTCCGACAATTCTTCCGCACACGAAAGCAAAACCGTCAAAAATCCTAAAGCATGAATGTATATTTATACAATATTCGTGCATATTTTCACAAAAAATTTTCATTTTAATCCTTTACAAACCGGGAAAAATCTGGTATAATACAAGAAAATCCATTTTCGCGCGAAAAACTTCGCCGGAAATCGGGTTTTCTTGTAAGAAACGTAAAGGATGATGCCCATGCCAAGCAAACACAATGACGAAAGACTCCACAGCCAGCTGATCGCACTTACCGAAAAGATGCGCACCAACACCCGTATCGAACCCGAGCTTTACAATCAGTACGATGTCAAGCGCGGTCTCCGTGACATGGACGGAAAGGGCGTTCTCACGGGTCTTACCAATATATCTACCGTATTGCAGAACAAAATCGTAGACGGCAAGTCGGTTCCCGCGCCCGGAAGACTTTACTATCGCGGAATCAACGTGAAGGATCTGATCAACGGCGCACTTGTGGACAACCGTTCGGGCTTTGAGGAGACCGTTTATCTGCTGCTTTTCGGCAATCTGCCCACAGCGGTGGAGCTGGCGGAGTTCCGGGAACTGCTCCACTCCTACAGAGAGCTGCCCCGCAACTTCCTTCGGGACGTAATCATGAAGGCACCCTCCAAGGACATTATGAATATGCTGATCCGCAGCGTGCTGACCCTCTATTCCTACGACAAGGAGGCCTCCGACATCTCGCTGGACAATGTCCTGCGGCAGTGTCTCCAGCTGATCGCCGTCATGCCCCAGCTGGTGATCTACAGCTACCAGTCCTACCGCCATCTGCGGGTCAATGACAGTCTGTATATCGCACGTCCGCTGCCGAACAAGTCGGTTGCGGAGAATATACTGTACATGCTCCGTCCCGACGGAAAGTATACGCCTCTGGAGGCAAGAGTGCTGGATCTTGCGCTGATCCTCCACGCCGATCACGGCGGCGGCAACAACTCCACCTTCACCATGCACGTTGTCACCTCGTCGGGTACCGACACCTATTCAGCGGTCGCTGCCTCCCTCTGCTCGCTGAAGGGACCGCTCCACGGCGGCGCAAACATCAAGGTCTGCGAGATGTTTGCCGACATGAAAAAGCACGTCCACAACTGGAAGGACGAGAAGCAGATCGCCGCGTATTTGCAGGATCTGATCGACAAGAAGGCCTTCGACAAGCAGGGGAAGATTTACGGCATCGGACATGCCGTCTACACGGTATCCGACCCCCGTGCGGAGGTGTTCAAGAAGTTCGTACAGCAGCTCGCCATCGAGCAGGGTCACGAGAAGGAATACAATCTGATGGCGAAGGTCGAGGAGCTTGCTCCCGGGATCATTGCCGCCAACCACCGGATGTTCAAGGACATCAGCGCAAACGTGGACTTTTACAGCGGATTCGCCTACAAAATGCTGGGGCTTCCCGAGGAGCTGTTCACCCCTCTGTTCGCTACCGCCCGCGTCGCGGGATGGTCTGCGCACCGTCTGGAGGAGCTGATGAACGGCGGCAGAATCATCCGCCCTGCCTACATGAGCGTCATGCCCGAGCGTCCTTATCACTCCATGAGCGAGCGCACCATGGGACCCGTCGAAGAATAAAAGAGAATATGCAGTCCCGCCTCCGGTCTGGAGGCGGGATTCAATCTGTCAAAAAAGTCCTCATTCCCAAAAGCAAAACAGTAACCCAGCCAAAATCAGGCATTTATGCCCGATTTTGGCTGGGTTGATACAACAAAAAACTTCCAGATTACCGCTAACTTCATCCCGTCGGCATCTGCACAGGACATGAGGAGGTAAAGTCCTGACATGGGGAGCAGAAACGTACCGATGCCGACGGCGGGAAGCCAAGTGATGGGAGAGCGCAAATGCGCATAAATGCGCATTGGGGGAAGAGCCTTCGGCGTTTGAGATGGTTCTTCCCCGTTGCGCGTTTACGCGCATTTCGCTTCCCGCTGTCTAGCGTCCTCCGCTGAACAATAGGTAGAGTATATTAGTCTGAAATACCGTTTTTACAGCCCCAATTTATATGCTCTATTCGCGATCGTCGCCGGAACTTTGTTGATATGGAAAATTTTCGGTTATTCCGTACCCGTTTTCGCCCTTCGCATATACTGAAAATACAGGAGCAAGAGTTTTTGTTCGGATCAGCTCCGCAAGTTTGAAAGCAGCCTTCGGCTTCTTTCAAACTACGAGTTTTCAACTTAATCGGCTCACGCCGATTATTTCGCCCAAAGGGCGAAACCGTTGTAAACTCGCGCTTCAAGAAAGGTTTGATTGTATGATAAAGGCAAAAATCGGCGTAATCGGCGGCGATCTGCGAC
This sequence comes from uncultured Lachnospiraceae bacterium, assembly GCA_964405595.1. GTDB lineage: Bacteria > Bacillota > Clostridia > Oscillospirales > CAG-272 > CAKSQF01. The sequence continues at coordinate 8,747 of CAYOON010000027.1, forward strand.
TGATAGAGGCGGCATCTGTTCTGGCAGACCTGGGCTTCGAGTGCGCAATTTCCGGCGCGGATTCCTCGGCGTCGCTGCCGGAAAAATGTACCCGAGCCGTATCCCCCGAGAGCGCGATCAGCAAGTCGGCAGCCATTCTCGCGCCCATCCCGCTCTCCCGGGACGGCGTATCGCTGAATCTCCCCGGAGTCCCTCATCCGCCCTCGATCACGGATTTCGTCCTGTCCCTCACCCCCGCTCAGATCCTGTTTGCCGGCTGCATCGACGAGGGTACCGCTTCGATGCTCACTGGACGTGGTATTCCCTTCGTGGATCTCTGCGAAATCGACGAATATGCCTATCCAAACGCCTACGCCACCGCCGAGGCCACGCTGGGGCTGCTGATCCTCAACACCGGGATGCTGCTTCAGGATTCCAGAGTGGCGATCTTCGGCGCAGGCAGGATCGCGAAATACCTGATCCCCATGCTTGGGGCTTTGGGCGCGCAGATCTGCGTATTTGCCAGATCGCCCGCCGACAGGGCATATATGCGGACGCTGGGGTGCGCGGTATCCGATTTTCTGCCGCCCGACCGACCCTTTGCCGACGTTCTGATCAACACCGTCCCCGCCCTTCCCCCCTGCGATCCCATGCAAGTCTTGCGAAAAGACGGACTGCTTCTGGAGCTTTGCGGGGTCAGGCGTGAGGATCGTTCCGACTACCGATTGCTCCGGGCGCCCTCCCTTCCCGGGCGCTACTGTTACCGATCCATGGGCAGAATCCTGGCGAAAACCGTTCTTACCCGGATCGAACGTGAAGATCAAAGAAAAAAGAGAGAGAAAACAAAAGAATAGAAAGCATGGTGATAGTTTTGCTAAACTATACTCCCACGATGAGGAAAGTCGGGGTGAGCGGATGATTGCATGGGGATTCTGCGGCTCCTTCTGCACGCTGGATCGTGGGATCCGCGCTGCCGGGGAGATCGCAAAGGAATACGGCCCTCTTCTGACCGTAGTCAGCGAAAGCGTCGCGTCCACCGACACGCGCTTCGGCAAGGCGGAGGATTTCGCCCTCCGGATCCGTGCTCTGGGGGAAAACTCTCCCGTCAGTACGATCCGGGATGCGGAGCCCATCGGACCCATCAAAAAGCCGGAGGCGATGGTGATCGCGCCCTGCACGGGCAACACGCTGGCAAAGCTGGCGGCGGGGATCACCGATTCAACGGTAACCATGGCGGCAAAGGCGCATCTGCGCAACAACCGCCCGCTGATTCTGGGTCTTGCCACCAACGACGCTCTTTCCGCCAATCTGAAGAATATCGGGGTCTTGATGGAGCGGAAAAACGTCTATTTCGTACCCCTTCGGCAGGATGATCCCGAGAAGAAACCGTCCAGCCTGATCTGCGATTTCGACAGCATAGGAAAGGCTCTGTCCGATGCCCTGAGGGGCAAACAGACAGAACCGATTCTGCTTTCCCCCGGTCCTTAAGCGGGGGATCCTGTGATCCTATAGAAGTATTCGGGCTTCGGAGCGGATGCTCCGAGGCTCGATTGCTGTTTTTTCGAATAGATTGCCCGTTTTTGCGGAAAACTATAGATAAACCATAAAAAGGATGGCAAAAACATGGCAAACCAGTCCATTTGGCAGGCGGACACGATCCTCCCGGAATATCCGCGTTTAGAGGGGGACGTCTCCACCGACGTGCTGATCATCGGCGGCGGGATCGCGGGGATTCTGACCGCCTATTTTCTGCAAAAGAGCGGGATTTCCTATATCCTAGTCGAAAAAGACCAAATCTGCTCTGGAATTACGGTGCACACAACGGCAAAAATCACCGTCCAGCACGGGCTGATCTATCAAAAGCTGCTCCGATCGGGCGGTGCGGAGGCTGCGCAGAAGTATCTGCGGGCAAATCAGACCGCGCTCGACGAATACACGAGGCTCTGCGCGGACATCGACTGCGATTTCGAGCGGCGGGACAACTACGTTTATTCGGTAGACAATCCCCAAAAGCAGGAAAAAGAGATGGAAGCTCTCACGCGAATCGGGGCGAAGGCGAAGTTTTGCGACAGACTGTCCCTGCCCTTCCCGACGGTGGGTGCGGTAATGTTTCCCGATCAGGCGCAGTTTCACCCGCTGAAATTTCTGGCGAAAATCGCCGGGGGACTGAATATTTACGAGCATACTTTCGTGCGCGAGATGATCGGCACGACTGCCGTCGCCGACCGGGGCAGGATCACAGCAAAACGGGTGATCGTGACCACGCATTTTCCCTTTCTCAACAAACACGGGAGCTATTTTCTCAAGCTTTATCAGCACCGTTCCTATGTTCTCGCCCTCAAAAACGCGAAAGCCGTCGACGGAATGTACGTCGACGAGAACAAGAAGGGCTATTCCTTCCGGAATGCGGGCGATTTTCTTCTGCTCGGAGGCGGCGGTCACCGTACAGGGAAAAAGGGCGGCAATTATGCCGAGCTTCACGCTTTTGCGGCAAAGCATTACCCCAATGCCAAGGTGGAATTCGCCTATGCGGCGCAGGACTGCATGAGTCTGGACGGAGTTCCCTACATCGGGCAGTATTCGACGCACACGCCCGATTTCTTCGTCGCAACCGGGTTCAACAAGTGGGGGATGACCAGCGCGATGGCTGCGGCGATGATCCTGTGTGATAGGATTTTGGGGAAGAAAAACGACGTCGCCGACATTTTCGACCCGTCGAGAAGCATATTGAAACCGCAGCTCATTGTCAACGGATTTGGGGCTGCTGTAAATCTGCTGACGCCCTCGAAAAAGCGGTGTCCGCATCTGGGATGCGCGCTCAAATGGAATCCCGCCGAACACTCGTGGGACTGCCCCTGCCACGGTTCCCGCTTCTCCGAGGATGGGAAGGTGCTGGACAATCCCGCCAACGGCGATCTGCAATCATAAATCGTCTGCCGCGGACGAAAAATCCGCGGCAGACGATTTGTTTATACGAATTTTACCTTGCCCGTTTCACACAGACGGGCGCATTTCCAGCAATTCTTTTCGTGGTCGTTGATCATTCCGCACGCTTGCAGGTGAGAGTATACGGCAACCGATCCCAAATACTTGAAGCCGCGCTTTTTCAGATCGACGGCTATCCGGTCGGACAGCTCGTTCCGGGTCTCCCACTGCCCTTCCTGATGACTGCGGTAGACCATCGTATATCCGTCGGAGAAGGACCAGATATAGCGGTCAAAGCTGCCCCATTCTGCGATCACCGCAAGAAAGCACCTGGCATTGTTGATGATCGCGCGGATCTTCCTTTCCGATCGGATCATACCGGGGACTTGCAGGATTTCCTGTACGCGGGTATCGTTAAATGCCGCCACCTTTTCGAAATCGAAATCGGCAAAGCATTCCCGGAAGATCTCCCGCTTTTTGAGCATCAGCGACCAACTCAGTCCGCATTGCATGGCCTCCATCAGAAGGTATTCGAACTGCCGTCGGTCGTCGTGGAATACATTTCCCCATTCCTCATCGTGATATTTCTCCATCATGCCGCCGTCGCGGCACCATGCGCACCGTTCCAT
>CAYOON010000028.1:0-12113 GCA_964405595.1 uncultured Lachnospiraceae bacterium
TGTCTACATCAACGGTGAGCGACTGTCCGGGGACGGTTACGGAAAAATCGACAAACCCGGAATTGCGAAAAATGCCATTACGCTTGGTGTGGATGAATACTTCCTGCTGGGTGATAATCGGAATAATTTCAGGGACAGCCGAAAATACGGTCCGATTCGACGCGATAGAATCGGGCGTCAGATGCTGATCCATGTCAGCCCGTTCACGCGGCGGAATAAGTATTACTACGATCAAGCCAAGCACTATTTCGGAGGGGATATATGATTACAACAATACTTATTTGTGCGCTGACCTATATAGCGATCGGTTATATCGTCTACGGACTGCTCAAAGCGTTCGGGATGTTGTCCAGGATTGAGGGATCGAGCATGATGCCGACCCTGTGTGATGGAGATTACGTTTTGCAATTACCTGTGTTCCAAAAGACGAAAATCGAACGGTATGACTGTATCTGTCTCAATGCCCCAACGACGGCAGAACAGTTTGCCGGGAAGATGCTGACGAAGCGAATCATCGGATTACCGGGCGAGACCGTGCAGATCAAAAGCGGTCGGATCTATATCAACAACGAGCTGTTGGAAGACGATATTAAAACGATTATCACCAACCCGGGCAAGGCAAAATGTCCGATCACTCTCGGTCAAGACGAGTATTTTGTACTGGGCGACAACAGAAATTCATCCCACGACAGCCGATATTTCGGCGCGGTCAAAAGGGATCTGATCTGTTATCGTGTCGAGCACAGAGTATGTCATTTCTTTGCAAGAGGAAGGTGATCTAATGGAACCGATCACGCGAAAAGAGATCTATCTTGCCAAGTGGGTGGGGGAGTATAACGGGGAGATCCCCGAGCCGGTCACTAGTGAGGAGCTATACCTTGCCTGTCTCTGCCAGGGCGACGACGGAGATGATCTACCCGCGCCAATCGTCCGGCAGGAACACTACCCGGCATTTTTGATCGGGATAAATAGTTACCTCCCGGAACCGATCACAAGGACGGAGTACCTCTGGAATGCGATCTGCGTCGGAGGAAGCACAAAAGAGATTAGGCCAATCACAAACGAAGAGACCTATCTGATCCGTGTATCGGAAGTCTACAAAAAAGCCGCATATGACACGCGGAAATATGCAATGGATCGTTTCACAGTTGTCGAAACGGATCCGTTTACCGATGATCCGCGTAACTACGGCTATACCGACTTGGTCATCTTTGTGCATAAATATAATACTCTCAACCGTGCAAGTATTAGCATTACGATGCAGTTTCATGCAAGCTCCCCTGCAGGCGCATTTGGCGATAGTTTGGTGGTACTATACGCCACAGAGGTCAAAGGCATCATTCCCAAAGCGCGAATAGCGACATACCAGAATATCGGCGGAAATGCCGCGATTGGCGTGGATACGGAAGGGAACATCGTGGTCAAGGCGCAAGATCCCAGCGAAGCAGTAAACTTCTCCGGGCGCAAGACTATCTCATTTTACTATACCACGGCGTAATTCGTTCGCAACTTCTGACGGAACGAGAAACGGCGATCTGTCCGTAACTCCGAAACGCTATGTAGTAGTTGCCCCAGCTAATAGGGAGAATAATTGTACAGACAGCGGATCGGACAATCGGGATACGGATATTTTGTCAGGGACATCTAAAATTTAATATCTAAAACCTAAAATTTAATATATTATTTCCGTAGCAATTCCCACGGAGATAGCCTACGATACATTTTCACTTATGCTTTGGTCCCGAATCATTATAACCGTTTCGGAAGAATTACGATATAAGACAAGGGGAAGGGAGGATGATACCGAGTAACGAAAAGAGCAGGAGTCACGTCAATGTGATTCCTGCTCTTTTTTCTTTTTACGGGGTGTGCGTTTGGCATCGAATCGAACAAACTTACCTGTGAATAGCGGATTTATTCTAGTGTTAATCTGGTTGTTTCCTTTGGCACAAACCAAAAAATAGCAAAAAATCTTTACACACCTTTTGCTTTGTTATAAAATTGAAGCAAAAAGGAGTAAAACTATGATTGCTTTTGACAAATTGGGAAACTACCTGAAGGAGGTGCGAAAAAGCCACCTATATACGCAGAAAGAAGCGGCAGAAGCTGCCGGGATCAGCGACCGGCAATTAAGCAACATTGAGCGAGGTCGATCCGAAATGAAATTGGAAACCGCCCAAGATCTATGTGATGTATATGGCATTACGCTTGGTGATCTCAGTCAGTTCAGTGTCAAGGACGAAACAAAGGAAGCTAATTTGGATTATCTGCATAAGATAACGGCTGATCGGAAGGTCAAGAAAAAGTAGTTAGTTGATAGGTGCTACCGGAACCCAACATACAGTCAGGTTCCGGTAGAATCGGGAACGTGCTATTTCCAATGTACCCGCGAAATAACAAGCGTACCTTGTATAACTGGTGAAATCCTGCTATAATAACCTCCAACAAACACCAAGAGGTGCACCCATGTTTTATTCCCCTGCCGACTCAAACGAGACGGCGGGGCGCTTTACTCGGATGCGGAATTATTTCGCGGATACCAGGTCATATCCGTATGGAGATCGTCCGTTGCCTCCTACTGGATATTATTTTTATGAATCGAAAGAAGGTGTAAAAGAGTTTGAGAAGGAAAATAAACGTCAAAGATGTATATTATGTGATTGTTGAAAATAAGATAAATAATATTATATAAAATTTTAAGAGGTGACTTGCTTGAAAATACTTGATTTTTTAAAGGGTTTCTGTTATAATATATGTGGAGAGGCATACAGCAAGAAAGGAGAATTCGAAATGAATGCAATTTTTTTATCAAATTATATTATTTCATTGTTTGAAGAACAAAAAGCACTTGTTACAAATTTAAAGTTGCAAAAAGTGCTATACTATATTCAAGGATATTCCTATAGGAATTTTGGCAAAGCTGCATTTTCTGACGAAATATATAACTGGCAATATGGTCCTGTTGTTCCGGCGGTTTACTACGAATATAACGATAACGGCGCTGCACCTTTGAAGTCCCAGAGGTTTTTTGATGATTGTGCAATTTCTGATTGTGAGAAGAAATTGATCGCTTCCATTGTTGAAAAGTGTGTGACCATTCCCACTTCTAAATTAGTATCCATGACTCATTCGGAAAATCCATGGAAGAATTCCGGCTCAGGTAATATCATTAGCAAAAATAGTATAGAAATATATTTCAAGTATAATGATCCGTTGGGGATTAAGGCATGACAGAACTGATTACTCTTTTAAATGATATTGCTATAGATATTGATTTTCATTGTTCGATTAGCGAAAGCGATGAGGAATTGATGCGAGCAAAAGCAGATGCCTATTTTATGAGGTTTAAGGAGATATATACTCGCATAGGAAGGCACAGATATTCTGATGTGTCAAAATATATTGACTCTTTACTTCAGGATACTGTAGATGCCCTCCGTGATGGAGTGAAAGGAATCATTTCGTGCGCCGAAGCTAATGAATACGACAACGATGTGGAAGATCCCACCAACCAAGAATGTTATAAAAAAATCAATAAGTTATGCGATCACATAGAACTTGAAGCAGCAAGATATTCAAGTATCAAGAAAATGCAATTGATGGCTGAAACCCATAGCAAGCAAGAAGAAGATATGCTGGAATTGCTGAAGGAAACTGAAGCTACGGTAACCGAAGCACATGAGCAAGCAAAAAATCTGTCGCAACAATTGATTTCAATACTTGGAATTTTCGCGGGTATTATTGTAACTTTCTCCTTTGCGACCACGATTGTTGGTGAAACAGTTACCAACTTGGCGAAAAGCGATGTGGTGCATCTTGGGTTTGTAATATCCGTTTTGGGTGCGATATTTATGAATGTGATTGCCTTTTTGCTATCGTTTGTGACTAAATTATCTGGACACACATTTTCGAAGAAATTCCCTTGGTTTGTTTACATTTTAGGTAATTTGATAGCGGTTGGATTATCTTTATTTTTCTTTTTCAAAATGTAATGAAAGGCTATCTGGTCGGTCATATCCGCGAAATAACCCACGTCCGAGTAAAAAACGCCATTTCATTTGAGATGGCGGTGGAGATTCAATTTAATCAATCCAAGGCAGAATTGGACACCTTTCGGCAAAGAGTTTGGCATGATCGTCGCTCCGGGTAGACGTATATACGAAAAGAATGTTGGAATGTCCGGTCACATTTGCCTCGCAATAGACCTGAAACAGCGGATGGAGTTTACGCCCCCATCCGCTGTTTCTGTTCGGTCTGTTCATTTCAAAAATTCTTCAATTTCATTTAGGCGAGGGAAAGCTTACAGAAAATGTGGCTGTTGTAATTTTTGCAACAGCCACATTTTGCCAAGGAGAGAGCTATCCGCCATCTGAACGCTCATGCCCGGTTCTGCTCTTTGTCTTTATGTATGACGATGGTGTCCTTATGATGATCTCTGACAATTCGCACCCTAAAGCTTGGCAGATCAAGATGCTCAAGGTTGACACGCTCGGCTAACTCGTGGTAATACTCATTTATGGTTGATGGTCGTATTCCCGTAGCGCGAGCAAGATCAGCTTGCGTCCACCTAAGCTCGCCCAGCTTGGTAGACAGTAAAATTCTTATCATAGCCATGCTTGCTCCTTTCGCTATATTCTAACAATTTTTTACAGTTCCGTCTTGAATTTGTTAGATTATAACGGATTCGGTTATAGAAATGACCGAAATGGCAAAAAACGCTGCCAAAGCTGGCAGCGTTTTTTGTTTGCGCATGATTGGCTAATCATTGAGCCAGAAATCAAGGACGAATAGTCCACCGATCATTACAATTGATGCGGTGGGGTTCGTCTGGCTCTCTTTTGGTGGAGGCGAGGGGAGTCGAACCCCTGTCCGAAAACCTCTTGATAGGACCTTCTCCGGGTGCAGATCACCTTTTCGAATTTCCCATCACCCGACGCCGATGAACGGGCTTCGGGATCCGGTAGCCATTTTGTGCGTGACGGCTTCAATGGCGAAATGGCCGTGCACGTTCACCGCTGCATGACGCCCGGGTCAGAGTCGCGATACTCTCTGTCGGACGGGTCGCGCTATGGCGACGTCATAGCTGCTTTAGGCAGCTACTGCGTAATCGTTGTGATTAGCGTTTATTTTTAAAGTTGGACCGTTTAAAGAGTTGCCCGGCTCTACCCGCTTATCCTACCGCAAAATCCCCGTCGAAACCTTTACGCCCCCATAATTCCTCCGGCTGTCCCCGAAAGGGCGCATTTTCGCATGTTCTGCGGATGCATATCTATTCTATCACATTTTCAGCACTTTTGCAAGTACTTTTTGACGAATTTTTCGATTTATCAACAAATTCTTTAGAGCGTGTGCACGCGCTCTATTCAAACAAGGCTCCGATGGCGGATCTTCGCCGTCAGAGCCCTGTAATCCTGGCTATTCTCGCCCGAAATACACATCGAATCCGTCCGCCATGCCGATTGCCGCGGCGAGCTGGAACTCCTTTGTCGCCATGGTGCGATCCTCGTCCGCGTTGGACATGTATCCCATCTCGATCAGCGTCACCGGAACGGTCGCCCAGTTGATGCCGGTCATGGTGTCGGTCTCCCAGATGTTTTTCTTTTTGAATCCGGTACTGTCGATGTACTTGTCCAAAATCGTCTCTGCAAGCCGCTTGCTTTCCTCGTACAAATCCCCGTTGTAGGGGTTCTTCTTTGTCTGGCAGAGGGTGTACGCGCCCGTGACTGAGCTGTTGCTCGATCCGTTGGCGTGGATCCGGATAAATGCGTCGGCGCCGTAGGCGTTGGCGATCAGGGCGCGCTCGGAATTGCTCATTTCGACGTTATTTGTCTCCCGGATCATGACCACGCTGTAGCCCCGACCGATCAGTTCGTCCCGGAGTAAGAGTGCTACCGACAGATTCAGCTTATACTCCGCAAGCCTCGTGGCTACCCCTTGGGTTCCCGACGACAGCTTCGCCTTTCGCTCGGTCGAGCCGGGACCCAGCGGTTCGGTATCCTTCATCGAATGATCCTGATGTCCGGCGTCGATGGCGATCAGCGGTCCGGTGCCCTTGTAGTAGATCCCACCCTTTTCCGCGGCAAGATTCACCGCCGATTCCGGGCGTTCTCTGGTGGTATCGTCGGTGCGGACATAGGCGGTTTTGCCCTGCCAGCACACGCGGGTAAAGCTGTCGCCGATGCCGGTGCAAAGCAGAGCGACGTCCTTATCTACCGAAACGGTCTCGCCGTCCTGATAGAGGGTCAGCGCCTCTTTCGCGTAGATGATGGCAGAATCTTCCCGATAGCTTTCCTTCGACGGATCGATTGTCGCCGGATCGGGATTACCCGTAGCAGGCGATGTTACCGGGGTCGTTACGGCGGATGTTGTAACCTTCGGCGTCGTCACGGTCTGGGTAGTTGTAACGGGCGACGGCGCGGCGGATCCTGTCGTGACAGGCTTGGACAAAGTGGATTCCGTAGTGTCAGACCTTGTGGTAACGGGTGCGGTCGTTCCGGAAGTTGAGGGGAAGATTCCCGTCGTTATGGACGGCATTGCATCCTCGGATGAGCCTGTCGTAACCGGATTCGGCAGAGTAACAGGCAGGGAAGTGGTGACGGTCGGTTCGGCACTGCTTCCGGACGAATTCAGCGCGGTTCGCGTAATGTCTTCGGACTGTGCGCAGCCGATCAAAAGCAGCGCGAGGAACAGACTGCATACCGTAAATAATCGTTTCATCGGTTGGTTCCTTTCTGTTCGGATAATCGGTGAAATACAAAGAATGCCTACATTATACACGATTTTTGACGACTTGTCAACAGTATTTTGGCATTTCGAGGGGATATTATTCAATGAAAGGGATTCGGAACAGAATCTGTCCGTCAAAAAAGCCCCATTTCCGTTCGAAATGGGGCTTTCGGATGGTTAATCGTTTGCTGTAGATTAGTGCTCTGCTTCCAGCTTCTTGATATCATCAAGAATCTTTTCGAGACCGGTGGTCCAAAGATTCTCGCGCTTCTTGATCTGAGAAGCGGGCTTGGAAGAGGTGACGTTATTCCGGAGGAAGTCGCCGAGACCGCCTGCACCGTTAGTATTGCCGAAGTAGTCGGAGAACTGCCAGATGTACACGAAATCGGAGTAAACGACTTCGCCCATCAGGTCGATCATCGCAGCGGCACCCTCGTCGGTGGTGTACATGCTCTTCAGCGCCTGGTCGTAGTAAATGGGTCGAACATTCTTGTAGCTGTAGTATGCCATCATTTCCAGCGTAGCAGCGGCAGCGACCTTGTTCTGGGAGAATACGCTGATGCCGTACAGGTTGATACCGTCATGAACCGAGGAACGGTACTGCTTCTGATCAAAGTCCATCTTGGGGCAGGGGATGATATGGTAGTCGGTGGACATGTTCGTCAGATAGAGCTCGGCCTGATTCAGACGACCGGAGATGAAACAAGACAGGTCGGAGGCGAAATCGGCCATTGCACCCGAATAATTGCCGCCGTAGTTGTAAGTATAACCGGATTTCAGGATAGTGAACATCTTGCTCATGAAGTTGATCAGCGTCTGGCTGCTGCTGTTCACGGTCAACTGGATCGTGTCGGCGGTACGGCGGGAGTATTCGACGCCGGCTGCAATAGACAAACCGTTGACGTTGTCCCAAACGGGGAACGCGCATCCCAGAACGTCTTCGGTATCGACCTTTTCGTTACCGTTTTCGTCATGATAAGCTTTCGCAACCATCTCGTTCAGGATGTCCAGTGTCCAGTCGCCTCTGGTTACCAGCTCATAGATAGAGCCGTACTCGGTGTCGGTGCCGTATTTCCGGGTGAGAAGATCACTCTTGGCATAGAACAGATCTTCCTTGTAGAGCCGCTCGTTTACGAAGAAGCAGTAGAAGCCGCCGGTGTAGCGCAGGCAGAGGTCGCCGGTAAGCCAGTAGATCGAGTCGCCGCACTTCATGGCGTCTATGTAGTAGGAAGACCACCAGGGCTGATCCAGCGACAGATAGTCAATCTTCTTGTTGTTTTCATCGTACAGATCGGCGAGATCGACCAGAAGGTCTTCCAGACAGAGCTGAACGTCGCTCCACTGCAGTCCGGCGATAACGTCGTACTCGTCGGTTCCACCCATCAGAGCAGTATACACATTGGATCCGCGGATATGGGAAGTGGTCACATAATCATACACAACGATTTCTACGCCGAGCGTATTCTCAACCAGTGCGTTTCTTTCCGCGACCGCAACATCGACCTTATCGCTCTCCTGCACTTCGTCAGGATCAAGCTTGATAGAGCGCTGGTGGAATCCGTCACCGTCGGTTTCGGCGATCGCGAAATTGATTTCCAGTTTTTCGTCGCCGGAAGCGTAATTCACATACGAAGGAACGCCGGGGCCGTCCTTCTTGGGATTGGTCGGAACCACCTCGCCCGATCCCTCTACCGCGCCGCTGCCTTTGCCGGAAGAGTTGGAAGGTTTGGTTTCTTCCTCTCCCGCGCAGGATGAAAGCGCTATCGCGGTGGATCCTACCATCAATGCACATAAGAATAATGCAATGATTTGTTTTTTCATAAAAAAACCTCCATTTTATAGAAATTAAGATGATTTATCCTATGATTGCTCCGCTTGCGTCAAACAGGGGGAGTTTCTCAAGATAGGTAATGTCTTCGCGGCTTTGCGCGTCGCCCTCGGCGAGAATGGTCAGCTTACCGACGATGCTTCCACCGGCGGCATGGATCAGCTTTTCAACCGCGGCAAGCGATTCTCCGGTGGAGATCACATCGTCCACAATCAAGACCCGGCGATCCTTCATCAGAGCGGCGTCTTGTCCGTCAATATAGAGATGCTGCACGGCGGCGGTCGTGATCGACTGTACCTCTACCGAGAAAATATCGGTCATGTAGAGCTTTTTCGCCTTGCGCGCTACGATGTAGCGGGAATCTCCGTGCTGCCTTGCCATCTCGTGGGCAAGGGGAATGCCCTTGGCCTCGGCGGTAATCAGAATGTCGTATTCGGGAGCTACCTTTAACAGCTCTCTTGCGCAGCTTACGGTCAGCTCGGCGTCTCCGAAAATCACGAATCCCGCGATTTGCAGATCGTCGCTGATGGGGCAGAGCGGAAGCGCTCTCGTAAGTCCCGCAATATTCATTTCATAGTATTTCATATATTTATTGTGTCCTCAGAATGAAATTCAGTCGTTGCCACTTCCATTATAGCAAGATTTTTGAAAAAGTCAAATGAAAAAAGTTGATTTTCGCAGAAAAACGAAAAAATCATAGGAAAGCACAATTTCACATATTCGAAATTGTGCATTTTCACAATGCTGTGAGGCTTGGAGTAGACGATTTCCCGAAAGCGGATCCAATAAAAACGCGCCATCAACAAAATGACGAAAAAAATCGAGAAAATTTGTCGAAATGCCGATTGACAGAAGGGCAAAACTGTGATATTATAACTATAACTATTGATATTTGATTTACCCGGACTTTGAGAAAGGAAATATACTGTAAATGAGTACAAAATATGTGTTTGTGACGGGCGGCGTGGTCAGCGGCCTGGGAAAAGGGATCACGGCTGCCTCTCTGGGCAGACTGCTGAAAAATCGCGGCTATAAGGTCGCTATGGAGAAATTCGATCCCTACATAAACGTGGATCCCGGCACCATGAGCCCTTATCAGCACGGCGAGGTTTTCGTCACCGACGACGGCGCCGAGACCGACCTTGACCTGGGTCACTACGAGCGCTTCGTGGACGAGTCCATGTCCAAGCTCTCCAACGTAACCACCGGCAAGATCTACTGGTCGGTTATCACCAAGGAGAGAAACGGCGATTATCTGGGCGGCACCGTGCAGGTAATCCCGCATATTACGAATGAAATCAAGGAACACGCCTACACCGTGGCAAGGGAAACCGGCTGCGACGTGCTGATCACCGAGATCGGCGGAACGGTAGGTGATATAGAGTCCCAGCCTTTCCTGGAGGCCATCCGGCAGGTACAGCGGGAGGTGGGCAGGGAGAACAGCCTGTTCATCCATGTGACGCTGGTTCCCTTTATCTCGGGGTCCAAGGAGCTGAAATCCAAGCCCACCCAGCACAGCGTTAAGGAGCTGCTTTCGCTGGGAATCCAGCCCGATATTCTGGTCTGCCGCACCGAGGTTCCGCTGCCCGAGGAGATCAAGCACAAGCTGGCTCTCTTCTGCAACGTGCCCTCTGACTGCGTAATCAACAATCTGACCGCCGACACCCTGTACGAGGTTCCCCTGCTTCTGGAGCAGGAAGGACTGGCGAAGGTGGTCTGCCGCCACTTCGGACTGGACGCCGAACCCGATCTCGTCGCGTGGACAGAGATGTGCGGACGGATCAAGAATCTTTCGAGAAAGACGAAGATCGCGCTGGTCGGCAAGTATGTGGAGCTGGAGGACGCCTACCTGTCGGTAGCCGAATCGCTGCGGCACGCGGGCTTTGCTTCGGACGCCGAGGTGGAGATCGGCTGGGTACAGTCGGAGAACATCACCCCCGAGAATGTAGAGGAAACCCTTTGCGACTACGATGGTGTGATCGTCCCCGGAGGATTCGGCGACCGCGGAATCGAGGGTATGATCACCGCGATCCGCTACTGCCGGGAGAAGGATATTCCGCTGTTCGGAATCTGTCTCGGTATGCAGCTGGTGGTGGTCGAGTTCGCCCGGAACGTGCTGGGCTATGCCGACGCCAACTCTACCGAGTTCAATCCCGGCTGTAAGTATCCCGTGATCGACATCATGCCCGATCAGAAGACCATCAGCGCCAAGGGCGGAACCATGCGGCTGGGACTTTATCCCTGCAAGGTCAGCCCGGATACCAAAGCCTACGCTGCCTATGGCGAGAAACTGATCTACGAACGTCACCGCCATCGTTTTGAGGTCAACAACGAGTACCGCAAGGCACTGACCGAAGCCGGACTGGTGATCAGCGGTATCTCCCCCGACGAACGGCTTTGCGAGATGGTGGAGCTGCCGGGTAAGAGATGGTACGTTGCGGGACAGTTCCATCCCGAGTTCAAGTCCCGTCCCGACCGTCCCCAGCCCCTCTTCCGGGATTTCGTCGCAGCGGCAACCCAGTACGGAGAGGAAAAGAAGTAAATCACAAAAAAATGATGGATACTACCCCGAGTGACAATATTATAATTGAAAAGATCTGGCAGGATAACGGCTTTTTCGAAGCAAAGGTGCAATGCTCGTCCGAAATGATTACGGCAAGTGCTAATGTGTATATTTCAGATGATCAGATTGACGCGCTTGAAAAGCAGCTTTCGACATTTCTGAATAACAGAAAAATCGAAAAGGTATATTGGGAAAGCGGAGAATTGGGAGATCAAAGCCCAGCTTGCGTTACGTTTCTCTTTTTCAGACCGGATTCTCTGGGTCATATCTGCATTGAGGTATTCCTAGAACTGGATGACGGAGGAAAATTCAGCAAGCATAACTGTTGCTTTTATGTACATGCTGAAACGCAGCAAATCTGTGATTTTCTCCGACAACTTCCGATTCTGCGAGAAAATGAGAATATCGGGTGTAAAGTTTCATTAAAATCATGCTTATAATAAGGTAAGCAAGAAATCGAAAACGTGTTTGCGGCAGCGAACCTGCCAAATTTCTGTGGATAAAAAAGTCGCCGCATTCCGCGGCGGCTTTTTGCTTATAGAATTGGAAAAATCTCCGAAAGAAGGATTTAATTTGAAAAAAACGATTGCATTTTTACTGGCTGCGTTGATTCTGGTAAACACCGCTGCCTGCGGGGATCGCTCTGACACACAAACGTCCGGCTCCCGACCGACCTCGACCGTCGTCACCACCGACGCCGGGACGCCAACCACCGGAACCTCGGCTCCGACAATCCCCGGAACCGAACCAACCGCTCCCATTGCCTCATCTACTCCCGCGCTGCCCCCGGCGAAGCAGATCACCTGTCTTCCGGTAGAGGGCAGGGAAAGTCTTTGGGAGCTTGTTTTTGACGACGGGATCTTACCTGAGGACGCGGTTATCGAAAACGGGGAGTTCCGAGAGGATCGGTTGCTGCTTACGACCTGCGTCTATACCGTCGAAGAGGATCAGGAGGACGAGGAGGGCGAACCCTTCTGGGAGACCGATTATTCGATT
>CAYOON010000029.1:0-9345 GCA_964405595.1 uncultured Lachnospiraceae bacterium
ACGGAGATATGATAGACCTCAACAGAGAAAACATTTCAGGCTTTGATGTAAGAGAGTTTTATGTGGGCATTGTGTCGGAGCTCAGGAAAATGGGACTGTAAGCTTTTTTGACGCGATGTTTATTGTCTGACCGCATCCCTCCAAACTTTTTCAATTTTTTTCCTTTTCCCTATTGACAAAACCGAATTGCCGTGCTATAATACCACCAGCCAACCAGATTGGTAGGAATATATCACCCGGTCAATCCAAAAGAAGATAAGGAGAACAATTATGTCAAACATTTATACATCCGCCGATCAGCTGATCGGAAGAACCCCCCTGCTGGAGCTTACGGGGATTGAAAAGAAATACGATCTCAAGGCGAAGGTTGTCGCCAAACTGGAGTACTTCAATCCGGCGGGATCGGTCAAGGATCGTATCGGCAAGGCCATGATCGACGATGCCGAAGCATCGGGGAAACTGAAGCCCGGTTCGGTCATCATCGAACCCACCTCCGGCAATACCGGTA
Organism: uncultured Lachnospiraceae bacterium; assembly: GCA_964405595.1. GTDB lineage: Bacteria > Bacillota > Clostridia > Oscillospirales > CAG-272 > CAKSQF01. The sequence continues at coordinate 509 of CAYOON010000029.1, forward strand.
TCGGTCTGGCGTCGGTAGCCGCCGCGAGAGGCTATCGGATCATCATCGTCATGCCCGAAACCATGTCGGTGGAGCGCCGTCAGCTCATGAAGGCATACGGTGCCGAGCTGGTGCTGACCGAGGGCGCGAAGGGAATGACCGGCGCCATTGCCAAGGCAAACGAGCTTGCCGCGGAGATCCCCGACAGCTTCATTCCCGGTCAGTTTGAGAACCCTGCTAACGCCGCTATCCACAGAGCTACCACCGGCCCCGAAATCTACGAGGATACCGACGGAAAGGTCGATATTTTCGTTGCCGGCATCGGCACAGGCGGCACGATCACCGGCGTAGGCGAGCATCTGAAATCCAAGAATCCTGACGTGAAGGTGGTCGCAGTAGAACCCGCCGGAAGTCCCGTTCTCTCTACGGGCGTCGCCGGTCCCCATAAGATTCAGGGTATCGGTGCCGGTTTCGTGCCGAAAGTGCTGAATACGTCGATTTACGACGAGATTATCACCGTTGCAAACGAGGACGCCTTTGCCACCGGCAAGCTGATCGGCAGAACCGAAGGCGTTCTGGTTGGTATTTCGTCTGGTGCCGCCGCCTTTGCCGCCATCGAGCTGGCAAAGCGTCCCGAGAACGCGGGCAAGACCATCGTGGTTCTCCTGCCCGATACCGGCGACCGCTATTTGTCCACCCCGCTGTTCGCGGACTGAACATCGATTTCCAAAGAAGCAAATATTGAAAGGTACCCAAACAATCATGAGCAATAACCGTATTTTAACCATACAGGACATCTCCTGCGTCGGACAGTGTTCGCTGACTGTCGCGCTGCCGATTCTCTCGGCGGCGGGCATCGAGACCGCGATCCTGCCCTCGGCAGTTCTTTCCACCCATACCGCCGGATTCAGCGGCTACACCTTCCGCGACCTGACCGAGGATATTCCCGCGATCGCCGCCCATTGGCAGACGGAGAAGATCGGCTTTTCGGCGGTCTATACCGGCTATCTGGGCAGCGAGCAGCAGATCGGTTATGTGAAGGACATCTTCCGCACCCTCTGTCCCGACGGAATCCATATCGTGGATCCCGTCATGGGGGATAACGGCAAGTTGTACCCCGCCTTTGACCAGAACTTTGTGGCGCAGATGAAGACGCTGACCGCTTCTGCCGATATTGTCCTGCCCAACATCACCGAGGCCTGCTTCCTGACCGATACCGACTATCGGGAGAGCTACGATCCCGCCTATATCGAGAATCTGATCGGAAAGCTGTTGGCAGCTGGCGCGAAAACCGTCGTTCTGACCGGTGTCAGCTATAATCCCGGCACAACCGGCGTCGTTGTAGCGGACGGGAACGGTTCTGCCTACTATGAACACAAACGGATCGCCAAAAGCTGCCACGGAACGGGCGACATCTACGCTTCCGCCTTCGTGGGTGCGCTGATGCACGGGAAATCGGCATACGATTCGGCAAAAATCGCCGCCGATTACACGGTACGCTGCATCGAGAACACGCAGGATGATCCGGATCACTGGTACGGCGTAAAATTCGAGCCGGTGCTGGCGGAATATATCGGAATGCTGGGGTAAAACGACGGATTTGTCGGCAAAAAGGAGGTTTTCGGATGATTTCAACCAAGGGACGCTACGCTCTGCGGGTGCTGATCGACCTTGCCGAGCAGGGCGGGAGCGGTAAGTACATTCCCATGAAGGACGTGGCAGCACGGCAGGGGATTTCGCTGAAATATCTGGAACGGATCCTGCCCGTACTAACGAAAAACGGGCTGATTGATGGGATCCACGGAAAGGGCGGCGGTTATCGGTTGCTCTGCGATCCCGAAAAATGCACCGTCTGGGAGGTTCTCTCCCTTGCGGAAGGGGATCTTGTCCCGGTTGCCTGTCTGGAATGTTCTGCCACGCCCTGTGCCCGTGCCGCCGACTGTCGGACGCTTCCCATGTGGAAGGAGTACTACCGGCAGACCAAGGAGTATTTCTCTGGAATCACGATCGCCGATCTGATGAAAGTCGATCGAACGGATAATTATGTGATTTGAAGAAGTACCCGCGCCTTCATGGTGCGGGTACTTCTTGCCTTAAAATCAACCGTTGGTGGATTTTTTTCGTGAGTATCAACCAGTTCTCTGTTGACAAATAGCGGAATATATGTTACAATATCAGAAAAGTCACCGATCATTCCGGCTTTTGAAAGGAGTGACACCTAAACGATGAAAAAGAAATCCCATAAGTCCGAAAAAAAGAAAAAAGAGCTTTCATCCGGAAGGGTATGGCAGAATACCTTCCATGTATTGAAGCTGATTCACAAGGCGGCACCGATCTATCTTCCCACCTACTTTTTGTGGTCGGTCGGTAACGTTGTTCTGGATTTTTTGACCTCAACCTTCCTGCTTCGCTATGTGATCAACGAGTTCCAGCTCCAAGGAGCGCAGGGAATTCGGAAATCGATCATCCTGCTATGCGTATGTATGGCAGCGCAGCTTGTTTGGTATGGCGCGATTCAGGTTTTGCAAAGTCTCGTCTATCCTCGCCTGACGCAGAGAATTGTCGCCAAGATTGAGAAAATGCTCTTTGATCAGTCGTCCAAGGTCGAGCTGTCCTGCTATGAGGATCCTGCCTTCTACGACAAATATGTCCGTGCGACCGAGGACTGCTACGGCAAATGCATGAATGTTGTCTACACCATCGACAACCTCATCTGGTCGGTCTTTACCCTGTTTGCCAACGGAATCCTCATCTTCATCATCGATCCGGCGCTGATCGTCATCGCCCTGATTCCTCTGCTTCTCGGGCTGGTTCGGATTAAGCAGAACAAGGTTGTCCACGATTTCGATGTCAAGCGTAATCCGATTGACCGTAAAATTGGTTATGTACAGCGTACCTTCTATCTGAACGAGTATGCCAAGGAAATGCGGCTCGGAAAGATGTATAAGGTCATGTTTGAACAGCAAAAGCAGTCGTGGAAGGACTACAAAAAGTTGATCGCGGATTACGGCTTTGCGAAAGGGCTTTGCCGCTTTATGCTGAACTTCGGCTTGGATGGAATCTGCGTTCTGTCGGCGATGCTGTATGTGACCTATCAGACGGTCGTCCGAAAGAAGATTTTGCTCGGCGACTGCATCGTGGTGCTGAACTCGATCGGACAGATTTCCTGGGCGATCACCGAAGTTATCGCAAGACTCAGCGAATTCCATAAAAACGCCCTCTATATCGAGGATATGCGCTATTTTCTCGAATACGAGCCGACCATCAAATCGGAGAGCGGAAAGCTCCCGCACGGCGGCGACATCAGCCTTCGCTCGGTATCGTTTTCCTACAAAGGGGCGGAGAAGCCTTCGCTTGTCGACATTGATCTCGAGATCAAGGCAGGCGAGCGCATTGCGCTGGTCGGACGCAACGGATCGGGCAAATCGACGCTGGTCAAGCTCCTGCTTCGGCTGTACGATCCCACATCGGGGGTCATCGAGCAGGACGGGGTGAAGATCGCCGATCTCGATCTTCCCGCTTATCGGGCGCAGTTTGGGACGGTCTTTCAGGATTTCAAGCTGCTCTCGCTATCCGTTGCCGAAAATGTCCTGCTCGCCCCCTACAGGGATGAGGATGAGGAGCGTGTCGTGCGTGCGCTCAAGCTGTCGGGAGCGTATGAGAAGGTCTCGACCTTCGAGAAGGGCATCCATACGACGCTCACCCGTGAATTCGACGACAAAGGAGAGAACCTTTCGGGCGGTGAGGCGCAGAAGGTCGCTCTGGCTCGCATCTTTGCGGGGGACTATGACTATGTCATCGTCGACGAGCCGTCGTCCGCGCTTGATCCGATCGCCGAATATCGGCTGTTCGAGAATCTGCTCTCCGAATTTAAGGGAAAGACGATGATCTTTATCTCGCATCGGCTGTCGTCGGCCGTGCTGGCGGATCGGGTCGTATACATGGAGAACGGGCGAGTCGCCGAGGTCGGTCGGCATCATGAGCTGATGAAGCGGGAGGGAGCCTACGCCGAGCTATACAGAAAGCAGGCGGAGAACTACCGAACTTAACGTGACGAGCCTTGTCGATCTTCGGTACAAAAGACGAAACTTCTTTTCTTAAATTACGGAAAGGATCGCAGAATCGATGAAAAAGAAAAAATCCACCGATCCGGAAAAAATCAAGCAACGCCCGGGTAAGATTTTCCTCAACAACCTCGCCATGGTGCGGGCGGTTGCCAAATTTATTCCCGAATACCCCTTTTTTATGATCCTTGAAGGGATCATCTGGGGTCTCATCAATGCCGCAAACGTCATCTTCATGGTGAGACTCTTCAATCAGCTGGACGATCCGAATATCAAATTCGGCGGGATTGCTCTGACTATCGGAATGCTCGCGCTGGGCTATCTTGTGGGCTACCTCTTTGACGCATGGTATTGGGAATACTACAATACCACCCTCTTTCAAAAGCTCCAATACGCCATGCAAAGGGATCTGTACGAGCGCACGCTCTCCCTTGATCTCGAGAGCTACGATGATCCGACCTTCTACAACGACTACGTCTTTGCCATGGATCAGGCTCGCAACAAGGCTTGGGAGGTTACCGAGAATCTTGGCAAGATGATCAACCGTATGATTGCCTCCATTTCGGTGCTCACCGTGATGGCTACTGTCAGCATTCCGATTGCCCTCCTTATCTTTGCCTTTGCCGTTTGCTCCTTCCTCCTTCAGGGGAAGTTCAACAAAATCTACTATCAAAAAGATATTGATGAACGTCCCATGCATCGAAGGAATCAGTATGTCAACCGTCAATATCATCTGTCGGACGTGGCAAAGGAGCTTCGCACCAGCCATGTCGGGGAGAATCTGACGGCGATGTACGATCAAAATGTCGACGATCTGGTCGATCTGCGTGTCAAATTCGGAAAAAAGTATTTCGGCTGGCATACACTATCCAATGTCTTTTACGGCATCTGCCCGCTGCTGATTCTGCTTGTCGGGCTGATCTGCCTCGTACAGGGCAAGATGGCGCTCGGCGGCTTCGCCGCCACCATCACCGCCCTTTGGAGAGTCAACTGGACGCTCGGCGATTTGATCAAGCGATTCCAGAAATTCCCCGAATCGTCGCTTTACATCGAAAAATATCTGAAATTCCTGTCGACCGAGCCGAAAATCAAGGGTGGCGACCGTCAACCGGGCGATTTCGAGTCGCTGACCTTCAAGGATGTCAGCTTCTCTTACCCCTTCGGGGATGCGGGAATTGTGATTTCCCATCTGAATATGACTGTGAAAAAGGGCGAGCGAATCGCCATCGTCGGCTACAACGGTGCCGGTAAGACGACGCTCACCAAGCTGATCATGCGGCTGTACGATCCCACCGAGGGCGAGATCCTCTGGAATGGGGTCAATATCAAGGAGTTTGATCTTGCGGCCTATCGGGACAAAATCGGCACGGTTTTCCAGGATTTCAAGCTATTTGCGGCATCGATTGCCGAAAATGTGCTGAACGGTCCGTATGACGGCAGCTTTGCGGCAAAGGAGCGTGTCGAGCGTGCGCTTCGGCTTGCCACCTTCACGAGCGAGCTGGAGAAGCTCCCCGAAGGGATCGACACCCATCTGACCAAGGAGTTTCGGGACGATGGCACCAATCTGTCGGGCGGTGAGAGTCAGAAGATTGCCATTGCACGGATTTTTGCCTATGATTATCCGATGATTATCATGGATGAGCCGTCCTCCGCCCTCGACCCGATGGCAGAATATCAGCTTAACCACAGTATCCTCGACGGTGCATCGGACGACGGTCGGACGGTCATCTTCATCTCGCACCGCCTGTCCACCACCCGTATGGCGGATCGAATCTATATGTTCGCCGGCGGCGAGCTGATCGAATCGGGCAGTCACGACGAGCTGATGGCAAATTCGGGCAAGTACGCCGAGATGTTCAATCTGCAGGCAAGCAAATATCGCGCTCAATAAAAACAAACCGGGATCGGTCATCATCCGATTCCGGTTTTGGCGTTCTTCTATTTTTCGACAGATCTTGCGCAGCTTTGGTAGAATCTCTCTGAAGAAACGCCCGGAAAACGGTGAAATTTCTCTTTCCCGTCAATTGACGCGTGTTTTCCGTACTGATAGAATAAAAGCAGGACGAATGTCGAAAAAATCAGGAAGGAAAACAATCATGATGAAAAATGAAAATGCAATCGGAATTCTGCTCATATCGGAGGATTCCGCGCTCCACGGCAGACTGCAAAAGCAGATGGGTTACGACTATACGCTGGAGCTTCTGAACACCGCCGATCAGAAGGTCGTGGAGGATCGCCTGATCCGGGATCAGCCGAGACTGCTGATCGCCGATGCCGACAGTTTTCCGGGGATCGTCGCGGAATGCACCGTGATTTTATCGGATTTCCTCTTCGTATCGGGAGTCCGCCCCGGCGTGCTGGTGCTCTGCCACAACGACTGGATCCGCAGGGCCATCCCCGATGACGGTCACTGGCTGTGGACAGATGAATCCGACCTCAGGCGCAGGGCAGAGTTGATGCTTGCGGTTCAACGGATCCGCTACGGTGACGCTCCCGGTGAGTCCCAGAGCGTCATGCACACCATCCAGAGGTACCGCTTCCGGCATAATAAAGACCTTTCCGAACTCTTTCTCCACAAAAAACGAATCCGCTGATACCGAAATGTAAATCTTTTGGAAAAAATCTCCGCTTTCCTTGACAAAATCTCTTTCTTCGGATATAATAATCGTATACGCTTGCGAAACTGATCCGAAGGAAGAATCAATATGTATAAAATCACCGATCTTTTCGATCTGCGGCACACGCTCGCCGCCGATTATCTGCAAAAATTCACCTATCCGTGGGAAGCCCTGTCCGGGATCGGCGCGCTGATCCGGGAACTGGGAAAAACGCTGTCCACGGAGGAGTATACCGAGGTTTTCCCCGAGGTTTGGGTACATAAGAGCGCGAAAATCGCCCCTGCCGCCTATCTGGGAGCACCTTGCATCATCGGCGCGAATACCGAGGTGCGCCATTGCGCTTTCATCCGCGGATCCGCGCTGGTAGGCGAGAACTGCGTAGTCGGTAACTCGGTGGAGCTGAAAAACGTGATCCTTTTCGATAACGTCCAGACCCCGCACTATAATTACGTCGGAGACAGCATCCTCGGCTATAAATCCCACATGGGAGCCGGATCGGTCACCTCCAACGTGAAATCGGACAAAACGCCGGTCACCGTTCGGAGCGGGGAGGAGAAGATCGCCACCGGATTGAAAAAGATGGGCGCGATGCTGGGTGATTTTGTCGAGGTGGGATGCAACAGTGTTCTGAATCCCGGTACGATCATCGGCAGGGAAAGCAATATCTACCCCCTCTCGTCGGTACGCGGGACGGTTCCCGCAGGCAGTATCTATAAGGATCGGGATTACATCGTCCCGAAAACTTCGAGAGAAATATAGGATACGGAGGAATCAAACATGTGCGGAATCGTAGGATTTAACGGAGTCAGACAGGCGGCACCCATCCTTCTGGAGGGGCTGTCGAAGCTTGAATATAGAGGATACGACTCGGCGGGACTGGCCACCCGTCCCGAAAGCGGAGAGATTCAGCTGGTCAAGGCGAAGGGCAGACTGAAGGTGCTGTCCGAAAAGACCGACCGGGGACTTGCCATGGCGGGAAACTGCGGAATCGGGCATACCCGCTGGGCAACCCACGGCGAGCCCTCCGAGCTGAACGCCCATCCCCACAGCAGCGACGACAGAGAGACTGTCGGCGTGCATAACGGCATTATCGAGAACTATCAGGATCTTCGGGAAAGTCTGATTCGCAAAGGTTATGCCTTCCATAGCCAGACCGACACCGAGGTGGCGGTTAAGCTCGTCGATTACTACTATAAAAAGAACCAAGGCGACCCGATCAAAGCGCTGTCCGCTGCCATGATGCGTATCCGCGGCTCCTACGCGCTGGCGATTCTCTTCAAGGATCGTCCGGGCGAGATCTACGCCGCAAGAAAAGACAGCCCCATGATCCTCGGTATCAAGGACGGCGAGGGCTATCTCGCCTCGGACGTACCGGCTATCCTGAAATATACCCGCTCGGTTTACTATATCGGAAATCTGGAGATCGCTTGCCTTGGAAAAGGCGAGGTTTCCTTCTATAACGTGGACGGTGAGCCCATCGAGAAGGAGATCACCGAGATCAAGTGGGATGCCGAAGCCGCCGAAAAGGGTGGATACGAGCACTTCATGATGAAGGAGATTCACGAGCAGCCCAAGGCGGTCAAAGACACCCTGAACTCTGTCATCCGGGACGGAGCGATCGACCTTTCCGGAGTAGGACTTTCCGACGAAACCATCGCCGGAATCGGGCAGATCCAGATCGTCGCCTGCGGATCCGCCTACCATGTGGGCGTTGCGGCGCAGTACGTCATCGAGGATCTGGCGAAAATCCCCGTCCGGGTGGAACTGGCGTCCGAGTTCCGCTACAGAAATCCCCTTCTGCCTGCCGATACGCTGGTAATCATCATCAGCCAGTCGGGCGAGACTGCCGACAGCCTTGCCGCTCTCCGGGAGGCGAAGTCCAAGGGGATCCGTACCCTCGGCATCGTCAACGTAGTCGGCTCCACCATCGCCAGAGAAGCGGATAACGTCTTCTATACCGTGGCTGGTCCCGAGATCGCCGTCGCGACAACCAAGGCATACAGCGCACAGCTGATCGCCGCCTACCTGCTTGCCACCCAGTTCGCCAAGGTGCGCGGACAGATCGACGAGGCACGCTACGCCGGGCTGATCGGCGAGCTGGCATCTCTCCCCGATAAAATGACCAGAATTCTGGAGGATAAGGAACGGATCCAGTGGCTGTCCGCTAAACTGGCGA
>CAYOON010000029.1:9355-11906 GCA_964405595.1 uncultured Lachnospiraceae bacterium
GGCGAATGCTACCGACATCTTCTTCCTGGGACGTGGTATCGACTACGCCGTTGCGCTGGAAGGCAGTCTGAAGATGAAGGAGATCAGCTATATCCATTCGGAAGCATACGCGGCCGGAGAGCTCAAGCACGGCACAATCTCGCTGATCGAAAAGGGAATTCCCGTCATCAGCATCCTGACGCAGAAGCATCTGTACGAGAAGATGATCAGCAACATGGTAGAAGTCAAGAGCCGGGGCGCTTATCTGATGGGCATCACGGGTTACGGTAACTATAGCGTGGAGGATACGGCAGAGTTCACGATCTACGTTCCCCAGACCGATGAGCATTTCGCGCCCAGTCTGGCGGTAATTCCGTTGCAGCTCATGGGCTACTATGTCAGCGTCGCGAGAGGTCTTGACGTGGATAAACCCCGGAATCTGGCAAAATCGGTAACTGTTGAATAAGATGATCCACCCCGGAATCGGCAGCGGTTCCGGGGCGTATTTGATCTTGACAGACCGACGTTTTTCTGCTATAATTGATAAGAAGCAAGCAATAAGGTGGTATAGTTATGTCATTTTTTGATAAATTCCGTTCAAAGCGAGATCCGCAGATGACCCATCGAATGGTGGTGGACAGCTTGGAGGAGATCATCCGCAGGGTAGCGGAAAAGAGCGGGATCCCCCGATGTATCCGCTTTGAGGACAACGACTGCGCGGTGGCGTTTTCGGGTACGCAGGAGGATTTCGCGCTCTATCTGACGCTGGACGTCAACCATACGAACGGTTGGGACTATCTGGTTGCCGGTCTGGACGATGCGTATCATTGGTACGAATGGGATTTCGAGGATCGGTTCGCCTTTTTCGATGCCGTTGTGGATCATATTGCCACGCACATGAATCATAAATTCAAGATCGTGACCGAAACGGTGCGCCATCGCAGTATCCGGATCCGGGAGTATATCATGGATGAGCAGGGCGAGTGGCAGGTGATCTCGGACGATCAGACGAACAGCCGCCTCGTGGGACTGTTCATTTCGAAAACCGAAGCCAAGGAGGTCGAGAAGGAGTATCATATTTGATTGAGAAATAGGATTGCAGTCTTTTTCAATATCTGATAATCCATCAAAATGTCCGTATAGCGATTCAAACGGAGGCAAACATCTATGGAGTACAAAAAGTTAAATTTTCGTTCCTATGTGCGAGCAAATGAAAACATCCGTATGATGACCGAAGAGGTTTCGGGACATCATCCTGCCCACACGCACGATGATTTTATTGAAATTGCCTACATAAGCGCGGGAAGCGGAGAACAGGCGATTAACGGCGTTTCTATAGCGATCAGAGAAGGCGACCTTTTTTTATTCAACCCCTCCATCGTACATTCCTTCAGCGCCGACCGGGACGCTCCGCTGCGGGTGATAAACTGCATATTTCTGCCCGATCTGCTGGATCTTTCTCCGGATAGCTGTGACGATTTTCTGGATGTAGCCTATCACTATCTGTATTTCTCCATGCAGGAGGCGGATGATCCGCAGCATTATTTACGGTTGACAGACTTGGTGAACAGCGAGATCAGTCAGCTGCTGCTGGAAATGCAGCGGGAATACGATGCCCGGAAAAACGGATTCATGCAGATCTTAAAGGCTGATCTTACAAAACTGCTGATCCTGATTTTCCGTCAATATAAAACGGATCTACGGCAGAAACAGAATCAAAAAGTCTATCAAAAGCTGATCGTGCAGGATGCCGTAACCTATCTGTCTACCCACTTCCGGGAGGAAATCTCCTGTGAAGCACTTGCCGAGCGGGCGTACCTCAGCGTAAACTATTTCCGTACACTTTTCAAAGAGATAACCGGTCAGACCATGATCGGAATGCTCCAGCAAATCCGGATAAAAGAAGCGTGCAGAATGCTTGCGGAAACGGATCTGTCGGTTGCGGAAATCGGAGCGTCGGTCGGATACCGTGATACGAAATTTTTCACGCAGCTTTTTAAGCAGCAAACCGGATCGCCGCCGGGCGCGTGGCGAAGAAAAAGAATCGTTGAATCACCCCCTAAATAAAAGTGAAATCCCCCTTGCGCCTTTCGTGAAAATGAATTATACTGAAAGTGTCGAAAAGCAATTCATTGTGCAGATTGCGCAGAAACGGGCTGATGCGTTCAGCCGGGACAGAACAGAAAGGACTAAAGTATGAAACATCATTTCAAACAGTTGATCAGCAGTATTTTGTCGGCGGCATTGCTGCTGCCGGTGGCGGCAATGCTGCCTGTGGGCGGCATTCATGCTGCCGAAACGCTTCAGGTCGGAGATCTGAAGGTCTGCTCGCTGACCGAACCTTTGGGCATTGATCGGGAACCGGTGTTCAGCTGGGTAATTACCGGAGGCGAAAAAGCGGACCGTCAGAGTGCCTACCAGATTATCGTATCGGAGAACAAAGCCGACGCAGAGGCAGGACGCGGAACGGTCTGGGATTCGGGAAAGGTGCAGTCGGAGGATACGCTCAGCGTGGAATACGGCGGCGGTGCGCTTTCAGACCGCACCGCATACTATTGGCGGGTAACGGTCT
>CAYOON010000030.1:0-11816 GCA_964405595.1 uncultured Lachnospiraceae bacterium
AGTTATTTCTAAATGTAGAGTTTTTAATACCTTCTGTGATTGTACCATTGTTGTACTACCGCTCTTTTCGTTTATCTGGCGGAGAATGATCCCGGCTTCTACCGAACCGCGGTCAATATCGACGCATCCAATACCGCCAATAAAGTTTACGCCGTAAACCATTACAGCGATACCGTCTACTCCTCGCTGGAAGACCGGGATTATAATCACTTTGTTTTTGAGGAAATGTGCGGCGAGAACAGCTACCGCAACCGCGCCATTCTGTCGAGGATCAAGAATCCCTGCTTCAATCTGTATATGGGGAATCGGTACTGGATCACCACCTCCGAAGGCTACGTTCCAATAGGCTATACTGAAATCGCCCGCCGTGGGGACTATGTTCTCTATCAAACGAACGACGTTCTTCCTCTGGGCTATACCACGGACGCGCTCATGAGCCGGACGGAATTCGAGAAGCTGACCTATCCCGAGCGGGTCGAAGCGCTGCTTCGCTATACCGTGGTGGAGAAAGATCTGCCCGATACCGGATTTTCCGGCAGTATGACGCCGGTGAATTTGGACGGAATCTTCGACGACTGTCCCTTTCTCCTGAAAACCGCAGACGGCTATCGCTTTGATCGGGACGCCGACGAGAGTCAGATGGACGGCGATTTCCGGATTTACCGCTATACGCTTCCCGAGGAATGCGAGGGCAGACAGGTTCTGCTACGGTTCAAGGTGAACAATACGGTGGGAGAGGAAAGCGAGGACGTCAAGATCTGGGTCAACGGCGTGGCAAATAAGCTGACCGACGCCGACTGGCGATACTATAACCATAACGAATCCTTCGAGTACGGGATCACCCTATGGGGCGAGAACGGCAGAGATCTTGCGTTCAGGTTCCCCGAGGAGGACTATACCGTCCGGGATGTCGAGGTCTGGCTGCTCGACCCGTCGATGCTGTCCGACCTGTCCGGCGGGGTGGATGCCTTCGTCTGCGATAGAGAGCGAACCGGCGGAGACGTGATCTGCGGAACGATCCACGCGCAGAAGGACGGATATTTTAATCTTTCTTTCGTGTACGGCGAGGGCTACAGGGTCACCGTGGACGGGGTCGAGGTAGAGGCGGAGCGGGTGGATACCTGCTTCCTCGGATTCCCGATTGACGCGGGCGATCACGAGATCGTAATCAGATATACCGCGCCGGGACTTACCGCGGGGAAGATCCTGTCCGGAATCGGACTGGTGTGCCTGATCGGACTGGCAGTCTGCGATCTTCTGGCAATTCGAAGAGAGAAAGCCGAGAAAAAGAATTCTCATTTCCATAAAAGCTTTTGAAGGTTGATAGGGACTGAAAAAAGACCTCCTCCCCCAAAAAGCAAAACAGGAAACCCAACCAAAGTCAAGCATTTATGCCCGATTTTGGTTGGGTTTCTCTTATGATTTCGATTGGCGTTTTACAGCCCCTGTTTTGCTTATTTTTTCTTGCGTTTTACTACTATAATAACGGCAGCTACCGCCACACCGATAACTATAATCACGCCAATGACCGGAATCAATACTTTCCATTCATTCCTGTTGTTTTTGTCGTTTCGGTCATCTTCTCTGTCGCTGTCAGCCCCGCTCGTCTCATAGGGCCGCGTGTTGTCACCGCTTTCGTCGTTCTTGTTATCTTTGTTGTCACCGGGTTCTGTCGGCGGATTTGCCACATTGTCGTTCTCTGAATCTTCTTTGGGGTTAATGTAGGTGTTTCCGTATAAAATTTCGGTGCTGTCGACAAAAAGTACGGATTTCATATCGGTATGCGTCCATTTTTCGTAGAGTGCCATACTTTCTGACACGGTTATCGTACTTCCCGCCGCATAGATGTCCTCTCCGTCCGTCCAACCAACAAATTCAAGTCCGCTCTGATTCTTCGGGGCGCTCGGAAGAGTAAAGCAGTCTCCTTCCTTTACAAGAGTATAGCTGCCATTGATCTGAACGACCTTTTGATCGGTTTCGGGTACGTCGCCGACAAGGATCGAAAATCCATAACGTCGATAGGGATTTCCGTCTATGTTATACAGAACGAGATGAACAGAGTTTCTTGCGCCCTTTTCCAGACACAGCTCGGATTCCCCCAGGGTAACAACGGGCGCGGAAATATCGTTCAGTTTAACCTCTTTACAAAACTTTCCGTTGACAAATAGAAGAACTTTCGTTACCGTTGTATGCGTCGTCATGAAACGCATTTTGACAGTTCCGCCAGTTTGCGGGCTGTAAATAAAGCTGCTTACCGCACCGTACTGCGTAAGCGTGTCGGACGCAAGCTTTCCTTTACCGTCGGAATAATTGAGCTGTACAGTCAGCTTGTCGCTGTACGGCATTTCACCCATTATGGAATAATCTCCGGAAAAGAAGGCTTTTTCCAGCCATGCGATTCTGTTTTTCTGCCAATTCAGATAAAAAGCAAATTCCTTGTCAAAGGATTCAAGCGTGTTCGAGGGATCATTAAAATATCTCGAACCGTATTTTTGGTAGTCGCGGTTTGCCTCGGCCGCAATATACTGCCTGTATATCTTAACAGATTCAATCGCCGCGTCAAGTGTGCCCCGAATAGCGGCAAAACGGTTCTGAACCAGAGTCATAAAGTAAGAGTCGTTGTAAAGGGCCTTGTACCAATGATTCCGCCCGCCTTGGGTACCGATCATTCCCTCGTAGCTCGTCGTTACCGTGATCGCATTTCCTGCCGCGCAGTCAAAATCCCATACAGGCCCCCAGTGTATCTTTCCGTCTTCGATATAGAAGAACATACTTCTGATACCGAACTCGCCGTTCATAAGTACAGCGTTTATCAGATAGTAATCAACGAGACTTTCAATATCACAGAACTCGCTGTAATGCCGCCCGTCAGACGTGCAGAAGTTCGGGGCGGTTACCGCTTCCTCAAAATTAAGTATAAGCTCTCTGACATACCCGAGCATATCACTGTTCGTATAGGTATATTCCGGGGTGTCTATTTTAAGCTCAACTCCCGCGGGCGTAGTTCCTCCGTCAAAAAGGTGCGGACGATCGTCATGCGGATTGTCAAATGAATCGTATTCGATAAGATACCCGCTCGTTATATCAAGCTCTTTGTCGTAGTAATCGGAAATCTTGTAATTCTGAAATTTTCCCGAAGTTACCCATGACAGATCTTTTTCCATCGCCTTCTCAAGCTCTTTCGCTTCCGCGCTGTCAAGCAGCTCTTTTTTGGCGATCGCTTGGGCTGCGTCCTTGACAATATCGCCCCAGTCGGTAATATCCAATCTTGTTTTTGCGACGCTGATTGTCTCGCAGAGTTGATAAAGTCCCCTGTACTCGCCGTTCAAGTAGAGTACAACCCATGTGGAATCACAGTAAGCGACGCCCAGAGCCTTTGCGAGTTCGTAAGCAAAGGTGTTTCTCATGTTGGTCTGGTCGTAAACATTTGCCAAGAGCGCCCAGTTTTTGGACGCGCCCATACCAAAGAGATCGGCCTTCTCCTCCAGCTTGAGACGGTATGAGAATTTGCCGGTATCGACAGCTCCCGCAAAAGTCCTCGTCGAGTTTCCTCTTGTGCGGATGCCCATCTTCTTCATTTGACTTGTCGTATAGGCATTCTCACAGTCTGCGTAATAGTTGTTCAGCTCGATACGCATACTTCCGTCGAAATATTCGCTGTTGTCGTCCCTTCCGGGATTTATTTTGCTGTCGGTATCGATATACACGATTGGAAGACTGTCATCAATTTTGAGCGATTCACTGCTTTTTGCAAAAGATGAGAGCGAAGTCGCACATACGGAAAAAATAAATATCGAGACAAGAATAATGGCTAACGCTTTTTTGGGGAGACTCATTGTTTCATTCTCCTTTATAATCTATTTGCCGGTACTTCTACATTATTCCGTATTCTTGACCACGCCCAGGACTTTTAGGTCTCCGCTGACCTGTAAGGATTTGCAGTGCAGATCGCCGGTGATCACGGTCGGCGCGCGAAATTCCATCACCGGCGGCGGATCGGAAAGGGCGGATAGCGAAAGCTTCACAACCTTGCGCTCATTGTACTGCTCCGCTTTCAGAATGTGCTTCCCGACAGCCTGTACAACCCGGAATACTCCGTCGTCGGGCAGATCGCAACGTGCCATCGTCTTGTATCCCGCCTGTCTGCCGTAAAACAGCTCGTCGATGGATACCGCAAAATAGTCGGCGATCCGGGGAAGCAGGGAAATATCGGGGCAGGAGGCGCCCGTTTCCCACTTTGAAACAGCCTGTACGCTGATGTCCAGCGCATTCGCCAGCCCTGCCTGGCTGACGCCCTTCTCCCGGCGCAGCTGTCGTAGGTTCTGCGCCAACGAAAAATTTCCCATATGCGTCTCCTTCCCTTGCCCGCAGAGAATCTGACTGCGGATGTTTTCTGCTCTCAAATTTTCGCTTGTAAACCAGCCATTGTATATCTTTTAGGTGCGCTTAATCGCCAACCAGACCTCGTACCGATATCCTTCGCCGGTATTGGCTCCCCAGCGTTCGATCGTGTAGATCCCCTCGCTGTCTTCGCCGCATTCTACATACCCTTCGGGGAGATCGACGGAATGAACGTGATCGAACAGCAGTCCGATATGTCCCATGGTTTCCTCGTAGGTGTCCACCCATTCCGTCGTGGCAACGAGAAACTCTGTCTCCGGGAATTCGGACACCGTATATCCGTCCGGTGCTTTTGCGTCGGGTGTTACGAATTTGCCCTGAAAATAGATTTTCTCACCGTTTGGTTTGTTATACCACACGTTGACACAGTTGGGATCGGTTTCGTACGGCTTCATGGGATCATATCCGCCCTTGTCAAAGAAATTTCCCCAGAAAGAACCAAAATCCGATTCTTTCGTATCTTCCTTAATGATATTTTCGATTCCCATGAAGGTAAATGCGGGCAGACTTGTTTTCCATGTAATCAATTTCGGGTTTGACATAATTCTTTTCCTTTCAGTTTGCCGGCATTTTCCCAGCGTATTTTATTCATTTTAACATAGAAACCGGATTTTGTCAACAACTGTTGTTTGAATATCATGAATTTGTTTGTCAACTATTGGTTGATGCTCACTGGATGCTTTCTAAAAAATCGTATCACTTCGGATATTCTGCCCGGAATCTGCGCATACTGAACCATATCGGGAAAGGAAGGATAATCGGATGGAATACAGAAGTAAACGAAAGGTGATCCTGATCGGCGCGGGACTTGTGGGGATGTCCTTCGCCTATGCCGCCATGGGAGCACACGCCTGCGAGGAGCTGGGGATCATTGATATTGATCGAAAACGCGCTGTCGGCGAGGCGATGGATCTCAGTCACGGACTGGCGTTTTCCGGCGGAAACATGCACATCTACGCCGCTGACTACTCCGACTGCGCGGACGCCGATCTGGCGGTAATCTGCGCCGGTCTTCCCCAGAAGCCGGGCGAAAGCCGGATCTCGCTGTACGCCAGAAACTGCGATGTTTTCGACAGCATTCTGGAGCCGCTGATCGCCAGCGGATTTTCGGGAATCATCCTGATCGCCACGAATCCGGTGGATATGCTGACCCTGTACACCAAGCAGAAGAGCGGTCTCCCCCGGAATCGGGTGATCGGAAGCGGTACCACGCTGGACAGCGCAAGACTGCGCTATCTGCTGGGCAGCCATTTCGGCGTGGATCCCCGCAATATCCACGCCTACGTCATGGGCGAGCATGGCGACACGGAGTTTGTCCCATGGTCGCAGGCTTACCTGTCCACCAAGAGTATGCTCTCCATCGTGGAGGAGAAGAACGATTTCTCCATGGAGCAGCTGTACGAGATCGAGCGGGAGGTTAGGGAAGCGGCCTATCGGATCATCGAGGCAAAGCGTGCCACTTACTATGGTATCGGGATGTCCCTCTTGAGGATCACCAAGGCGATCCTCGGGGACGAGGGCGGTGTGCTAACCGTGTCCGCCTATCTGGACGGCGAGTACGGACAGCACGATGTCTACGCGGGAGTTCCCTGTATCGTGGGCGGCGAGGGTGTCCGGAAGGTAATCACGCTGGATCTGGATTGTCCGGAACGGGAGAAGCTGGCGAAATCCTGCGAGTTCCTGAAAGAACAGATGCAAACAAGCGGAAGAACCGTATAAATCGAGCGGCAGTCCCCAATCTTCGGGGACTGCCGTTGCAGCTTGTCGTAAAAGTGTTTTGAGTTTAAGAGTTTTATCCCTATTTTAAAAGTTTTTGCGGGTTTTTAGGGCGCTTTTTTCAAAAAGCGCCCTAAATGGGGTATTGGGGCAAAGCCCCAATGTGAATTACACATCCCGGATCAGATCCGCGAACTCCCCGCGGACGACCCGCGCCAGATCGGCAGGGGAGAGCAGAATCTGCGCACCGATCCGTCCGCCGCTGACGATGATACGGTCGAACGTCCGGGCGCTCTCGTGGATCACGGTTCGAAAGAGCTTCTTCATCCCGATGGGCGTGCATCCGCCCCGGATGTATCCGGTCAGAGCAAGAATGTCCTTCACAGGGATCAGCTCCACCGACTTCTCTCCGACCGCCGCCGCGCATTTCTTGAGATCCAGCTCCTTGTCAACAGGCAGAACGAAAACGTAGTGCTCTCCGCTTTTCCCCACGGCGACCAACGTCTTAAAGGAGGATTCATACGCCTGTCCCAGCATGTCCGCCACATGAACGCCGTCGATGAACTCCCCGCATTCGTATAGATTCACGGAATATGCGACTTTCTCGCGATCGAGAATCCGCATCGCGTTGGTTTTTAGCTCCTTTGCCATGCCTTTTCCTCACATTGCTGATTTTTGGTAATTTTTCCTGAGATCAATCGAAAACGAGGGTTTGTCCTCCCGTTTTTTGAAGAACTGGTAGTATCCGCACCGGATCATGCCGTTGTAGAGCTTGCGAACCTTATCCGCCCGTCTGCCGTAGAGCCGCTCGAACTGCTCGTGGGAGGACAGAATGTAGATCTGCCAGCTGTCCAGCGTGGCAAAATGCCTGCCCATATCCCGGTATAGCTTTTCGACCTGCTCCATGGTGAGCAGCCGCTCTCCGTAGGGCGGATTGCAGACGACGGTTCCCCGCCTGCCGCCGGTTTTGATCTCCAGCGCGTCCCTCTCGAAGGCTTTTACCCATTTCACGACGCCCGCCCGACGGCAGTTTTCCTTGGTGATCGCCACGCAGGCAGGATCAATGTCGGAGGCATAGGCCTCAAAGTCGGTTTCCCGGATCAGCGATTTCGCTTCCTCGCGGGCATCCTTCCAGATGTTCATGGGCAGGAAATCGTACTCTTCCGCCGCGAAGCTACGGTTCAGACCGGGCGCGATGTTTGCCATCAGCATGGCTGCCTCGATGGGGATGGTTCCGCTGCCGCACATGGGATCCCAGAGCAGGACGTCCTCTCTCGGACGTGCAATCTTGACCAGCGCGGCCGCCAACGTCTCCCGCAGGGGAGCGGCGTTCGCGGCGGGACGGTAGCCCCGCTTGTGCAGGGCAACGCCGCTCAGATCCAGCAGCAGAGACGCCTGATCCTTCAGAATAAAGAACTCGATCTGCATCTTCACCGCGTTGGCGGGACACCAATCGATCTCGTAGGCAGCCTTCATCCGCTCGGCGATGGCCTTCTGTACCACCGATTGCAGGGCGGGAATCGAGGTCAGCAGACTCTTCACCGAATGTCCGCTGACCGGGAACGCGTCATCCCTGCCGATGAAATCCTCCCAAGGCATCGCCCGAACGCCCTCGAAGAGGTCGTCGAAGGTGTACGCGGGCGTTCTGCCTATCTCGATGAAGAGCCGTTCGGCGGTGCGAAGCCCGATATTGCATCGAGCCACCGCCGATTCGTCCCCTACGAAGATTACTCTTCCGTCGATGGTTTCCAGACGCCGGTAGCCCAGCGCGTCGATCTCCTCGCCGAGTATTTTCTCCAACCCGAACAGACAGGTTGCTACATAAGTATATTCCGTCATTTATTTATCCTAACCTTTCAACGTATGTTTGCGCCCGTCCCCCGATCGGTTCGATCCTGCCGGGACGAAAACGCCTCTTTGATAGAATCTTTTGACTTATTTCAAATTTTTATGCCTTTTGATTGTCAAATGTAGCCACAAATCCGCTGGTTTCTGCCGAGCAGATGTCACCGCCGACGATCCGGTTACGGTAGATCAGCAGATTTGCGTAGACCGTACCCTCGTAACCCTCGTAGTTGGTGATCTTGTAGGTGTAGCGGGTCACGCTCTTGCGCTTGTACTTGGCAAGATCCAGCCCCTGCATCTTTTGCAGATTGTTGTATTCCAGAAAAACCGCGTCGAAATCGGCGGGAACCGTGACTTCCTTAACCTCCGTCGGATCGCCTTCGACTTCCCAGCCCAGCGAGGACAGGAAGGATCGCCGATCCTCTTCGCTCGACACCTTGTCGTAGCGGATCGTGGACCCCGCCTCGGCGCTGACCGGCTCGTAGGTCGGGATCAGCAGGATCAGGGTCAGCAGAGCGGCAACCGAAAGCATCATCGCGCAGAAAAACTTTACGCTGGATGCTTTGACCGAATAAACAAACATGAGAACTCCCCCATTGCGTCAATTTGCTATCAATCTATGAGGATGTTTCCGTTTTTATGTCGGGATCTTTCTCCTGTCGGTATTTTTCCTGCGGATATTTCTCCCGTTTGACAATCTTCCCGTGACGGTTCACGCGATAGATCCGCAGACCGTCGGAGGCCAGATAGAATCGCCAGCCCCGGCGGGCGGCGGCGAAGGCTTTCCCGGTCAGATCGGACAGCCGGAGAAGCTCGCCGCTTGCCGTGTTCCAGACGAAGGAGGCGCAGCGTGCGTCGGTCTCCTCGCCCACGCTGACCTCGGCGACGAAGTGGGCGGAGAAGAAGTCGTCCGACTCCCTGCAAAGGCAGTGGAGCCGTACGTCGGCGGGGAAGCGGTGAATCCGCTCCGCACGATCCGCCGACTCGTATCTGGCGGTCAGATCCTTTATAAGATCCGACTCGATCCAGCCCTGATAGGCCGAAACGAACGCTTCCAGAAAGCCGTTGATCCGTTCTGCACCCGCACTGCTTTGCAGGACGGGGCGGGTCAGGGTAAAGGCGACGATCTTCCGCTGATCCCTCTTCATACGATTGTCCGATTGCACCGTAGTATACAAAAAAATCCCTCATTTCGGGACATTTTATGCGACCGGATCGGAATCTATGTATGCGCGTATAGATTCATGCGTGTACATAAATACAGAGGATGCCGGAACGGCATCCCCGTTTACGGGCAGTATTTCCGAAGCATCTTCGGCAGATAGAAGTATTGCGCAAAATCACCCTTGCCGCACAGCCGGCGAAGCTCCGAATAGGGGACGAATTTCGCTTCGCTGACCTCGGCGGCCTGTAAAACCAGCTGATCGGGGGAAAAGTTCTGCCGGAAGACCCAGACGTCGCAGATGGCGTGCGCACCTACCGGGTACTCCCGCAGATAGCGGGTGAAGAGCTCGCCCTTCCGGGGATCGAGCGAGAGTCCAAGCTCCTCTCCGACCTCCCGGATGGCGGCGGACAGGGAGGTGTCCCCCTGTTTAGCGCAGCCGCCGGTGCATTCCCAGCAGCCCTCGAAGGTCTTGCCCTTCTGCCTGCGGGAGATGATAAGCTCGTTCCTGTCGTTGATGATCCATATGTAGACCACGAGATGGTATTCGCCCTCTTTCAGATCGTGCTTGCCCCTGACCGAGACCCGGCCGCCTATCTTGCACCCGTGCCCGTCGTACACGTCCCACAGCTCCATACAGATCACCTCCCATTTGTATCATTTTATCATGCTTTGCCGGATCTGTCAAGATATTTGCGGGAATTCGGCGAAAAGTTTTTGCCGAACGGAAAACCGGACTGCCGCATGAGCGCGACAGTCCGGTAATATGACAGCGGATTTCCGATGGAATCGTAGGTGATGGTCGTTCCGCGGTAAGAAGTCAGCAGATCGCCCCAGTTAGCGTTTCCGTAGCTGTAGTTATAGGTACTCGTAGTAGAGCTTGGTGTAGTCGATGCCGCCGTCAGCGCGGAGGTTGATTTGGTGAGGATATTACCCACGTTATCGTAGGTATAGTTATAAGATTGATTCTTTAAAAAGTGGTAATAGGTAATTCTGGTCGGAGCATCTAGTATCAGACATTTTCCAAACCGTTCCTTCTCCAACTTAAAGAAATCCCCGTGTTATTGTTGAGTCAAATCGTCCCCTGTGTTGCATATTTCTTTTTTGAAACAACGTTGCAGGGATCGACTAACAATCTCTGCGCAGAATTGGCTGCCACAAAAATTACTATCGGAGAAGCAGGATTCAATTCTAAATAGCTCACCATTCCTTTCTTTTTTAACACCATCAACATAATTTGCATGCGAAATACTAACATAGGCTTGTTTTATTGCACATTTCAGATTATCATAATCATTCAAATATAAATAGGTAAATACACAAACACGTTCCAATTGATCCGGTGGGCTATGAAAAAACTGATTCACAACAACAGAATCACTTTTTACAAAATGGAGTAATTGTAAAGGAGTCGAGATATTTTGAAAGAATGGAAAGATGATTACTTTTAAGGTATAAAGCAAGTTTTCATACCATACATCAAGCTCTCGATCAGAAGCGGATTTCATTAGTATGCCAACGGAACTATTTGGAAAGCCATTTAACCTATTTCCATATGTATAGTATCGCCTTTCACATGGAATATATAGTGGAATAATATGAAATGTACAATATACAATTCCACTAGGCTGATCAAAACTCAGACAAAAAGCAATATCGTTTTTGATGTAATAATAACAATTCTCTATATTGCTAAATCCCATGGGTAATAACGACATTTTAAGCTTTTTCTTTACTTTACTCAACATCAGCTAAAATTTCACAGCCTTTTTCTATTTTAGACCTTATTTTCCGCTTTCCTTGTAAGCGCGATACTTCTGCGCGACGACCTTCATATCCTCCATCATCTGTTCCTTGTATGTAGGATTGCCCCGCAACAGCAGGGAAGGATGGTAGACGGCAGTCATCTCAAAGCTGCCCTTCTGCACCCACTGACCGTGTTCCTTGGTGATCTTGTAGTCGGGATGGATCAGCCGCATGGCGGAGATCCGTCCGAGGCAGACGATCATCTTCGGCTTCACCAGCCGTACTTGCTCCCGCAGATACTCGATGCAGATGTCCTGCTCTCCCTCTTCGGGATCGCGGTTTTTCGGGGGACGGCATTTGAGCATATTGCAGATGTAGACATCCTCGCGGGGAATGTCAACCGCAAGCAGATACTTGTCGAAGAGCTGCCCGGCTCTGCCCACGAAGGGAATTCCGGTCAGATCCTCGTTTTCGCCGGGCGCTTCCCCGACGAACATCAGAACGGCGTCCTTGTTGCCCGTTCCGAAGACCAGATTGGTGCGCGTGGCACCCAAAGAGCACTTTTGACATTCTGCACAGCTTTTTTCCAGTTCTTCCCAAGTCATAGCTTATAAATCCTTTCTTTTACACGGGATTTCCGATGAAATCCTCGTTTTACGTCCGTAATTGCGAATCAGCCCGCAAGCTCGCCCAAGAGGGAGACGGCGTGATCCTCGCAGATGGGTCGGCAGCGCTCGATTATGTAGCCCGACGACTCTGCGGAGAGCTCGGTTCCGAACTCACAGAGCAGATCGGCCAGCGTCAGCTCGACCCGGCCGCCGATCCGCGGAAATCCGTCCGAAACCTGTAAATAGTACCCCTTTTCATCGAAATACGCCGAGCTTTTTCCCGAAAAATGAATGTTTTGCAGCAAAATATACCAGGAGGCACAAGGTCAAATGTAAGA